>NZ_JBSGEZ010000005.1:0-153100 GCF_053603155.1 Nocardia sp. NPDC004260
ACATTCGCCGACCCGGCACCACTGAAACCACCACGAACGAACCCACCGGCAACGCACCGTCAGCGATAGCCGACGAGAGTTCCCGGACGCTCACTTAGTGCCTTGGGGATGCCTCATGGCCGACCGAGTGGGCTACTCGGCTTCCGCCTCCAAGTGGACGTTGCGAACGAAATGCTGAACGAGGAATAGTCGAAGTCAACTCACATTCGGTGGAGAACCATCAGCGGCACGGTAGCCGCAGCCATGGCAGTACCAGCCCGGCCGCGCGGCCACCTGCGCGGCGAGCAGTAGTTCGTCCGGGGCACAGCGGCACGTTTCCACATGCCAACTGTCAATTGCGTCGACAAGCACCCGAGCAGTCTCGGGCGGCAGGTGGCGCGCGGTTTCCTGCATGGAACTGCCGGTTGTAACGGTCGGGTGTGATTGCCCGACGAACGGGACAGCGGGGCGGTCGTCGTCGGCCGAACGCCGTGGTATGGCCTGTTATGGGTGTAGCGATGGTGCGCAGATCAGGAGCTGGTGGTTTGTGGGGATCGATCGGGAGTTCCTGGACCGCGGGGATGTGCGCCGCGCGGTCGGTGAGGAGCTTCGGTGGCATGGCCGGTTGTTGCCGCGCCGGGATGATTTCGAACTGCTTTCGACGCAGGTTGAGGCGGTCACCGACTGGTTGATCCCGCAGTTGCGTGCGGGAGCTTTCGGTCGCCGGGCCAGTGTCGTGTTCGCCGACAAGGAATGGCGCGGGACACGACCGCTACACACCCTGACCTTGGAAGACAGTGTGCTGTACCGGGTTTTGGTCCACCGTCTCAGTCGTCGGCTGCCTGAGCGGCTGCGTGAACGAGTCTCGATCGAGGAGTTCCGGCGTGCGCCGCTGGATGTCTCGGGCGCCAGGTATATCTGCGTGACCGATGTGAACGCCTACTACGAGTTCGTCGATCATGATCTTCTCGCGACTGAGCTGGTGAGCCAGACCGGCGATGAGATGGCGGTGACAGCGTTACGTGGTCTGCTGGCCACGGTGCTCGGCCGGCAGGTCGGGATACCTCAAGTCCATTCGGCCAGCGATATCCTCGGTGACGTCTACATCGATCCTGCCCGCCGCCGGTTGCTGCGGCGCGGCCACGCGACCTTCACCTACTCCGACGATTTCAGGATCGCGGTGCCCACGTTGCAGACTGCCCGCGACGCGCTGGAGGCCTGCGAGTTCGAAGTGCGTGCTCTGGGGTTGGTGCTCAACGAAACCAAGACCCTGACCTACGGGAGGGACAGCTACGACGCCTCGCTCACTGCCTTCACCGAAGCACGACAGCGTCTGCTCGACCCCGAGGGCGAGGGTGAGTCCGACATCGATCTCGGGTTGCTCGAGCGCGGCTACGAGACCGAGGAAGCCGACACCGAGGAAGCGGAAGCCGATTCCGACACCAGTTCGGAGGAGGCGACTTCTGGGGACGAGGGACAGCGTCGCCTCGAGGCCGGGCGCCGAGCCTTCAAGTTGTGGACCGACAACGTCGAAGATAGCGATCTCGACGCTCAGGATGGTGCTGTCCTGCGGTCGCTTCTCGGTCGCGCCCTGCCAGTGCTGGGCGCTGCGGGAGACACAGCACCGGCGGAATGGATCGAGACGATCATCCGCAAAGAGCCCGCGCTCACCCCGCAGGCAGCGCAGTATCTGACCAGCCTCGGCCAGACCGGCCCCGATCACCAACGCGTAGTGCGCGCCACCCTGGGGCCCATCGTGTCCAAGGACATTCTCGGCACATGGCAATCTCTGTGGTTCGCCCACGTCGCGGCACACAGCGGCGTGGACGAAACGAGCCAACCCTATGAGCAGTGGCTGCACCACAGCGTGACCACCGGCGCGCCCGCTGTCGCTGCGACCGCCGCGGCGGCGCTGGGCCGGATCGGGCGCGGCGACACCGAGGTGGTCACCGCCGCGATCGCGCGGGTCGGGCCCGAATGGCGGCGACTGGCGTTCGTCGGACTCATCGGTCTCGACCAGGCGAAAGCCCACGCCACATCCGACGACGCGCTGGATCGGCTCCTACTCACCGCCGCCGCAGACGAGCAGTGACCGTGTCTACCCTGTCCGTGCCCTCGGTCGAGGCCGAAGCCTCCGCTGCGCTGCTGTTCCGGACCCTGGCCTCACATCAGATCGCCGCAGCGGCGCTCTCTGCGGAGCCGGCCGGGCGGCTCCGGCTGGAAACGACGGCCGATCGTGTCCAAGAGCAGCGCCAGGCTACGCTGCTGCGCCTTCTGTCGATCACCGAAGCATTCGCTGCCGACCTGCTGGCACGCGAGGTCGAGCAGACGTTCGAAACCCTGTCCAGCGAAGTCCTCACCGCAGCAGTAGACGACAGCCTGATCAGCGCCACCAACACCTGGAGTGAGCAGCGAAAGGCATACAAGAATTGGTTGAACATCGGTAAACCCGTAGTGGACTGGGGCCCGATCGAGCGCCTGGCCGACGCGCGTAACGCGATTGCGCACGGCCTGGGTGAACTGACCCGCCGGCAGAAACAATCCGGAACCTCGATCCCCGACAAACTGCTCAACGCCGGAATCGTGGTTGAGGGCGGCCGCGTCGTGCTGACCGATGAGAACCTTCTCCACGCGGCACAGACCTGCCGAAACTTCATCGAATCACTCGACCACGCAGTGCAAACCCGGTAGTCAGCCGACGCCTGGCGCGAAGGAAGTCCACTTCTCGACCCATGTGAGAATCCGGAATACCTCGCCCCCGCCGAAGCAGAAGGCGTGGGCGAGGGCGCGGACTCCGCTGTCGACGGCGGAGCGGCGGGTGCGCAGTGAGTGACGGGATCGGCTTTCCAGCGCTTCACTGCCTCGCCGATTCGAATGGCCCGGACACGCACGTCCAAGATGGCGAACGCCGAAGCATCGATGCTGGAACGGTGGAAGCTACCTGCACACCGGTGGGGCGTTCGTAGACGACCGTCGAGTCTGTCGCGATCAGCCAACGCCCACCAGCGATCGGCGTAGCAGATGTTTCCACGTAGATTTCGGCTACTGCGCGCAGGTAACCCGCGGGGGCTGTAATGCGCGCGGGTTCGCCGGCAGTTCCGGTCCAGGAGTGCGCGCGCTGGCCGGACGATTCGAGCCCTACGCAATCTCTGTAATCATCGGAGACAGCCAGGGCGCGCATACCGTACGCGGTCGGTCTCGTAGCGGCGGACGCAACCGCCGGCATGGGGGATAGCACCCGCGTCGCCGACTCGATCACATCGGATCCGGCTGGACGAGGAGTGCCGGATGCCAGCGCGGTAACCTTGGATGAGTCGACTTCCCTTCCAATTCCGTGTGTGAGGTGTTGCACGGTCGGCGTCCAGGTGGGATTCGACGGTGTAGATGCGCTGGCGAGCGCGGCCCGCCTACCAGTGTGTCTGTCGTGGTGAGTGAGCCGCTGCTTCCATGCCGTGCGGTCGCGTCGGTGGCAAGCGAGGCGTCGGAGGCGCTGCTGGTGAAGGCCGTGCGCGTGGGCGACGTCGTCGAGACTGGTTGGTCCCGGTCGTAGGTGGCCGTGGGTGTGGTTGATGAGTCCGGCGGTGGCGAGGACAGCCAGTGCGTTGTATCCCGCGCTGGAGCTGACGGATGCGGCGGCGAAGACATCGGCGGGGGTGGTGAGCCCGTCGCGGGTGATGAGTTCGTGGATGCGCCGGCAGTGCATCCCCAGCACGGTCCAGGCGGGATGGACGGGTTCGACCCGCACGCGACTCAGTTGCACTGAGTCCGGGCGGATAGCTCGGTGGCCGTGGTGCGGGGTGACCAAGGCGTAGCGGTCGGCCGCGAGTCTGCGGCCGGGCCGGGTGCGCAGTATCGGTGCGCCGGGCATGTCGCGTAGTTCCCGCAGGACGCCCCAGACGGTGGATTCGGGTAGGTCACCCGCGGCCAGTGACAGTGACCGGCCACCGAACTCGACGACGGGCACTCCACGTGCGACCTGCCCTCCGACTGCTGACGCCCATGCCAAGGCCTGCAGCACCGCCAGAACCGTCCACCGCCGTGAGGACCGGGGCCACTGCGCATGTGTCCACACTGTCGCGGCCGCCAACCACCGCTGCTGCAGATGCGCCGCTGGCCGGAGCCGTGGTGTACCCCCTGTGTCTTTTTGCTTGTGCGCCACAGGCAGGAATTCGGGGACGGAGTTCTCGGCCCACCGGCAGACGGAGATCCAGTCGCGGCGCATTGCGGCGTCGGCGCCGCGGCCGTAGCGGCGGTAGGCGTCGGCGAATCCGCGCCAGCGGCCACCAGCGACAGGTAGTTTCGCGCGCACGTCGAGGTAGGAGTAGCCGCGCACGACCGCGGCGGCGAGCACGGATTGGCGTGCCGCGGAGCGATCCAACCGCCCCGCGCGCGTGATCCAGCGTCCATCGGACGGCGCAGCGCCCTCGCGCGCGAAGGCCTCGACGGTGGCAGAAAGCGGGCTTCGGCGGCGGTATTCCGCGCGCAACCGCGCGCACTCGCCTTCACCCTCCCACAGCTGCATGTCGTGCGCAGTTGGGTCGGCTGCGCACGATGTGCGCGGTATCGCGCGCGCATCGTGCACGGTGTTCGCGTCGTGCGCGGTCCCGGCGAGCAGGTGCTGCAGTCGGGCCACGAAGCCGGGCGCGGATCGGGTGGTGAGGGTGTCGATGGCGTCGTCGATGGTGCCGTCCAGGCGGCGGTATCCGCCTTGTTTGCAACGCGATCCGGGCGGGGTGATGCAGCCGGTGGCGGGGTTGAGCATCGGTGTGATGTCCAGGCTGGGTAGCCGCGCAGCGAGCAGTCGCGCGAGGGCTTCGGCTTGGGCGAGGTCGAGGGTGACCCCGAGGGGTAGGGGGATGAGGATGTGGCGGCCGCCGCTGGTGGAGCAGTCGGTGATCGCGCGGCCGCCGGCCTCCTGAACCCATCCCAGGCAGCGCTGGACGTCTCGTTCGACCGCAGCGGTGTCATCGCGGGCGCTGTCGAAATCCAACGCCAGCAGACGGGTCCGGCCGTCACGATAGATCGGCACCGCCGCAGGCTGGTCGGGCAGTTTACGGGTCAGAGTTCGGGCGTGGTCGTTGTAGCGGCCCAGGCTCGGGTTCCACAGGCGCATCGAGCGGCGCGCGGCCAGCAGCGGCGCCAATCGCATGAACACCGCACGCGCCGCGGCGGCATCATTCTGATCATGACCGGTTGTGCGCGAATGGTTTTCGGGTACAGCGGGTAGCTCGGCTTCAGTAGAGCGTGCGTGGTCGCCGCTGCGGTCGGCAGCGGTTGATGGCGCGCGCAGGCGTGAGCTACCCTTGGGGGTGCTTGGCATCAGCAACCTTCAGGGTTGTGTTGTTGGTAGTGCCCTCAGCCGTCAACTGGGGGCACTACGCGTCTTTCGGGGTTTGTGAGTCGGCCGGTCAAGCCGACTCCAGCGGCGAGTCTCTGTAGTGGCGTCCTTTCTGGTTCCGGAACTAGCGCGTCTTCAGGCGGGTGGGGTGCCTGCGGGCACCGCTTGGAACGTTGGGCTAGGCCGCAACCCCCTGATCGGCGGTGGCGGGGTCGAAGCCCAGGGATTCAGCGCGGGCGATGATGCGGTCGACGGTGGAGCGCGCCCACGGGGAGGAGGTGATCGCGCTCATCTCGGTGGCGATCCGGTTGGCGTTGAGGCCTTGGGCGGCCAGCTGCAGAATGGCCACGATCTGCGGCGCAGGCTTCTGCACGAGTTTGCGCAGCACCAGCTGCTCGGCGATCTCATCGCACGAGTTGACCGTCAACGTCGTCATGACCCCGCCGCCAGTTCTTGGTGTTGCTTCTCCGGGGGGCTGCGGTGTCGACTGTTCATCGAATCCCGGGGAGATGGCGACAGCGGTTGCCCCGCTCCGGCCTGGCGGTGAGAAACCCGCCGATTCGGATCCCGCGGCCGTCGTCGTGGTCGCCGACGCGGGATATGCCGGTCGCGCTGGCATCGGCGACAGTGCTGGCCGGCCAGAAGCTACGGTGCGATCCGCAGAGCCGACACCGCTGTCATCCCAGGCAGAAGATTCGTGCGCGGGAGTTTCGGTGCGGCGGGCGGCGAGCGTGGCGATCATCTCGGCATTGCGGGCGGTGAGCCAGGCGTGCAGCCACATCAACACCACCACCATGATCGGGGCGACGGAGTATTCCGCGGCGCGGCCGAGATCACCAGCAGCCAGGTGCGGGCCGCTGTTGAGTCCGACCGTCGCGGTCAATAGCACGGCCTCGAACAGGACAATCTTGGCGCGCTGCACGGTGATACCCAGGCGCGCGGCGGTGGCGGCCTGGGCCATGATCTCCAGGATCGGCACCGAGATCATCGCCTCGATACCGAAACTCAGCGCCCACAGCAACCACCAGCTCACCTCCCCGTTCCCACCGTCCGGGCTCAGGTTGCGGCCGACGTTGACCGCTGACCACAGCAACCCGATGGCCATGACCGCGCGCAGCCGCCACGAGGAGCGGGTCGCGCGACGGTGCAGCATCCCCTCCAAAGCATCGGGATTGGTTTCACGGCGCCGCTGAGCGCGAGCTCGACGATGCCAGCGTTGCTCGGTGGCGTCCTCGCGCTCGATCGCGGTCGCGGCGCGGCGGTCGCGATCCGCGTTCGCCAGCTCGGCACGGAACACGCGTTTGCGCTGGCGGCGCCGCTTGGCGCGCATCCACACATGTAGGGCCCGTTCGGCGGCGATCTCCCGTTCACTGTGCACGTCATACAGCGCACGGTGGCCCTGCCACGGCACCTGCTGCTCGGCTTGGGCGACCCGCTGCGCCAGATCCGTCGGCATCACCTGCTGGCCGCGACGCGTCCACCACCGGCCGGACTGGACTATGAATCCGACATGATTCGAGTCGGATTCGTCGGATGCGGGTGTGTCGGAGGCGGATTGGTCGGTGTGAAGGCTTCTGGTCATCACGCACCTTCCAGAGCAGGGATGGTTGCCGCTCCATGCCCGGCCCGATCCTGGGCCGAGTCTGTGGTGGCCAAGGGGTGGGGTTCGCCGGTGAGGTGGGCGAGGGCGGCGGCGACTTCGTTGATGGTGGCGGTGGTGTAGATGCCGGTCGTACCGCTCCCGCTGTGGGAGTGGCGGGCGAACTCGCTCGCCACCGCCGGACCGTAATGGCGTTCGACCCACGTGGTCGTGGTGTGGCGCAGCCAATGGATAGAGATGCCGTGAGAATGAACCCACGGCAGGTGGCGGCCGAGGCGTTCGAACAGGCCGTTGTAGCGGCGGCGGGTGATCGGCTTCCCGTTGCGTGCGCGCAGCAGCTGCTCATTCGGCGCCGCGCCGCGCTGCTCGGCATGCCGGCACAACGCGCGCATCAAGGTGGGGGAGACCGGCTGCCACAACTGGGTGCCGCCCTTCTCCCGCAGCAAGATCAGCGACTGCACCGGGTCCAAGTCTTGCGGCCGTAATGCCAGCGCCCCACCGCGGCGGCATCCGGTTTCGGTGTGCAGCCGCAGCAACAACGTATCCAACTCCGGATCGTTGCCCGTGGTCGCCGCGACATGCACGATCTGCGCGAGCAGATCGCTGTGCAAGGCACGCCGATTCGAACGGGTGCGTTTAGGTTTGGCCAATCGGGCAGCAGGGTTGTCCCGGTATTCGATGACCCGGTTGTCCTCGGCATGCTTGTACAGCCGCCGCAACGCGTCGATCACGTGACGCAGCACCTCCCGGCCCCCGCGGTCGCTGCGGCGGATCACCCGCTGCGCGCGGATCGCCTCACACAACCCCTGCAGATCCGCCGTCGTCGGCTCATCCAAGCACCGCTGCGCCCACCCGGGCTGAGCGAGAATCTTGTTCCAATATGTTCGGTAGTGCGTCCGAGTGCGCCCGTCCGGCATCGCCGCCAGCACTGTCGGGACGTACTCGGCGAAAGTCGGTATTGCTCGGGCTGACCCGGTCCCGGCCGACAAGTCGGCAATAGTGAGCCCGAGACGTTCCATCATCATCTCGATCGTGGCGATGTCGGCCGCGGCGCGCGCGCTCATGCGTGCGCTCCCTCGGCGAAGCGGCGCGCGAGGATCTCATCGAGCACATGCGGCGGGTAGACAACCAGCAGCTCCTGCTGCGGGTCCGCCGCCAGCAGAACCCGGTCATGGATACGGATGCCGGCCCCGCGACGGACCGGCGCCGGTAGCGAGAGGTGCCCGTACTTGGTGACACCGCGGCGGCCGTACCCGGGGCGGTTGATCACGATCAGCCCGCCCGCGAGCCGCCACGACAACTGGTCACCGGGCCGCCAATCCAACGCGGTCAGCACGGCCTTGTCGACCACGCGGCCGTTGGAATCAACCGGGCGGATGCTGTGTACCGCCGTGCGCGCGGGAGGTTGCTCGACATTGCCTAGTGGCAGGCCGGGCACACCGCACATCGCTCGATTGACTGCGGGCTGATCGACTGCGGAGAAGGCAGGGAGGACCGGCAGTAGTGTGTTCTCGGTCACAATTTCACCCCCGCCCAGGGGTAAAACCGCAGGTCACCGGCTCTGCCGGAGGACGAGTGTCCGGGCAGTGCCCTGACACGTTTTCTGTAGCAGAAATGGGTCGTTTTCTGTGTCCGGAGGGGGACTTGAACCCCCACGCCCGATAAAGGGCACTAGCACCTCAAGCTAGCGCGTCTGCCATTCCGCCACCCGGACCGGTGTGCCCAGCAAGATTATCGGATCATCTCCGTGTGGACCAAATCGCGGCTTGACCTGCTGATTCTTGAGCGTTTGCGAGCGAAGGGCGTGTGGGCCGCACCGGTGGAAGGAGTGCGGCCCACGCGACGGATCAGAGAAGTTCTTCGAAAGTGCGTTCGAAGCCGAGGGCTCCTCGGCCGTCGGCTACCTGGCGGTCGAGGAGGGTTTTCAACGGGGCGACGAAGTCGGGGGTGACGTTGGCGTCGCGGCTGGCGCGGTTGATCGCGTCGAGTGCGGCTTTGTGGAAGGCGATGGACTGGATGGGGTCGGTGTAGGTGGCGGTGTCGATGACGGCGCCTTGGTGGGGCAACGATTGGGTCATCGCGTTGAGCCATGCGGCGGCGCGTCGTCCGAATTCGGCGGCGGGGACGCCGACCGACCGCATCATGGCCGCGCCGTGCAGGAAGCCGCCGAACATGGCGTACATGGCCGCCAGCAGGGCGAAGTCGTAGGTCGAAGCGAGGCCCGCGTCGTCGCCTAAGTATTCTGCGGCAGCAAGTAATTCGAGGGACTCGTGGTGTGCGTCGAAGACCGTCTGTGAGCCGCTGTAGAGGATGGATGCGCCCGGCTGTCCGATCATGGGTGGCACCGCCATGATGCCGCCGTCGAGGTAGTCGCAGTCGTATCGGCTCGCCCAGGCGGCGAGTTCGCGGGCCTCGTTGGGGGCGGTGCTGGTGAGGTTGATGAGTTGCCGTCCGGCCAGTCGGTGGGCTACCGGGTCGAGGGTGGCGTGCACCGATGCGTGGTCGAGCAGTACGGCGATGATCGGGCCGTCGGTGTCGATCGCCTCGGCGATGGTGGCGGCGCTCGCGGCTCCGGCGGCGCGGAGGTCGGCGTCCTTGCCGGGGGTGCGGTTCCACACGGTGGTCGGCACCCCCGCCTTCAGGAAGGTCGCGGCGAGCGCCTGCCCCATCGCGCCGAGTCCCAGGATGGTCACCGGGGTCTTCGTGGTCTCCGCCATTGCGGGTTCAGCTCCTTTGGGTCGGGAAGGTCCTGGTCAGCGCGCTGAAATCAAGAGTGCTGGACAGCTGGCGGGGAGGCAAGTACCTACTATTTTGTGGGGTACTTACCGAATGGTTTGTGAACAGATGGAGAGGGTGGACGATGGGCTCGAAGCGGGCGGGGCCGTACTTCTGCGGGATCGATGCGGCGATGGATGTCGTCGGCGGCAAGTGGAAGGCGCTGATTCTCTGGGAGTTGGACAACCACCGGGTTCGGCGCTTCGGCGAGCTCCGCAAGGGGCTGCCCGGCGTCTCGGAGAAGATGCTCATCCAGCAGCTGCGGGAGCTGGAGGAGGACGGCATCGTCGGCAGGACCGTCTATCGGGAAGTGCCGCCGCGGGTGGAGTACCGGTTGACCGACGTCGGGGTCGCGCTCAACGCCGCACTGGAGCCGCTGGGTGCGTGGGGGCGGGAGCGGATCGATCGGATCGGCGCGCGGCGGGTGCATGAGTAGCTCGGAAGTGAATCCTTCAAAAGTGAATGTTTCACTTGGGCAACATGGTTCAGCGGAAGATCAAGCTACTAGTTGGTAACTTGAGTTAATTTTGTGCACACCGAAGGCAATTGACGCCTAACCGGGCGCGTCGTATGTTCCACGTCACAACTTTTGCAAGATGTGGGTGGCTTCGCAGATGTCGGATGATGGGTATGGCCTTCGGGTCTTGCTGACGCGGGCGCTCCGCCGGATTCAGGAGTTGGAGGCGCGGCCGCAGCGCGAGCCGATCGCCATCGTGGGAATCGGCTGTCGCTTTCCCGGCGGCGCGGAATCCCCGCAGCAGTACTGGGAACTGCTGTCCTCGGGCCGCGACGCGATCGTCGAGGCGCCGGAGAACCGTTGGGTGGTAACGGATTCGGCGCCTCGACGGGCGCGGCGGCGAGCCGGGCTGCTCGCCGGTCCGATCGATGCGATGGATGCGGAGTTCTTCGGGATCGCACCGCGCGAGGCGGCATCGATGGATCCGCAACAGCGGCTGGCGCTCGAAGTGGCTTGGGCGGCAATGGAAGACGCCGCCCTGGTGCCGGGCAGTCCGGCGGCTGCCCGCACGGGGGTGTTCCTCGGTGTCAGCTGGCAGGAATACCAGCGCACGATCACCCCGGACTGGGTGAGTTCGGTGGACGCGCACACGCTCACCGGGACGATGTCGAGCATCGTGGCCGGGCGGGTGTCCTACGTGCTCGGATTGCGTGGTCCCGCGGTGGCGATCGACACCGCTTGTTCGTCGTCGCTGGTGGCGGTGCATCAGGCGTGCCGCAGTCTGCGTACGGGGGAGTGCGACGTCGCGTTGGCGGGCGGCGTGAACCTGCTGCAATCCGAGTTGACTTCGGAGGCGCTGGCCCGTATGGGCGCGCTCTCTCCGGACGGGCGCTGTCGTCCCTTCGACGCGCGCGCGAACGGGTATGTGCGCGGCGAGGGCGCGGGTGTCGTTGTGCTGAAGACGCTTTCGCGGGCGCTCGACGATGGTGACGAGATCAGGGCGCTCGTCCGAGGCTCGAGCGTGAACCACGACGGTCGTTCCATGGGGCTGACCGCACCGAATCCGACGGCACAACGCGAGTTGCTGCTCGACGCGTTGACCGACGCCGGATGCGCCGCCGATCGGATCGGCTACGTCGAGACGCACGGCACGGGCACACCGCTGGGCGATCCGATCGAGATCGAGGCGTTGTCACAGGTTCTCGGCGCGCCACGTGCGGATGGGTCGGTGTGCCTGCTGGGTTCGGTGAAGTCGCGGATCGGGCACCTCGAGGCGGCCGCGGGCATCGCCGGGCTGATCAAGGTGGTGCTGCAGCTGCAGCACGAACGAATTCCGCGTCAGCACGATTTCGCCACCATAAACCCGAAGATCAGGCTCGACGGCACGGCGCTGGCGGTACCGACCGACGACGTCGCCTGGCCGCGGACGCAGCAGCCGCGATCGGCGGGGGTGAGTTCGTTCGGATTCGCGGGCACCAACGCACATGTGGTGCTGGAGCAGGCACCCGAGCCCCTGGCGCGTGCCGAGCCGAAAGAGCCTGCGCTGTTGGTCATTTCGGCGCGCTCCCGGTCGGCTCTCGATGCGCTGGCCCAACGCTATGCGGAGCAGTTGGACCGGCAGGAGATGCCGCTGGCCGACGTCGCCGCCACCGCGGCGCTGGGACGCACGCATTTCGCGTACCGGCGAGCGGTCGTGGCCAGGACAGCCGAGGAAGCGGCGCGCGAACTCGCGGCACCGTCAGATCGGTCCATCGACCCGGATCCGGGCAAGCCGCGGGTCGCGATGCTGTTCACCGGGCAGGGTGCGCAGTACGCCGGGATGGGCGCGGCGCTCGACCGCAGGTACCCGGCTTTCCGCACGGCGCTCGACCGGTGCGACGAGTTGTTGGGACCGCTTCGCGGCGGGCTGCGCCTGCGGTCGGTGCTGTTCGAGGCGGACGACGATGTGCTGGCCCGTACCGAGTACGCGCAACCGGCCTTGTTCGCGCTCGAATGGGCCTGCGCCGAGCTGTGGTCGGCGTTCGGCGTCCGCCCCGACGTGGTGTTGGGACACAGCCTCGGTGAACTGGTCGCGGCGACCGTCGCGGGCGTGTTCGACCTCGCCACCGGCTTGCGGCTGGCCGCCGAACGGGGCCGGTTGATGCAGGCCGTGACGCAGCACGGGGCGATGGCGGCGGTCTTCGCCGCGCCCGCGGAGTTCGAAACACTGTTGGACGAGCTCTCGGCGAGTGTGTCGGTCGCGGCGGTCAACAGCCCCGGGCAATTCGTCGTGTCGGGATCGGTGGACGGCGTGCAGCGGGTTGTGCGGGCTGCCGAGGAACGGTCGATCCGTGCCGTGCGGCTGCCCGGGACGGCGGCGTTCCACTCGCCCCTGCTGGATCCGATGCTCGACGACTTCGAAGCCAGCGTCGCCGAACTGGTTCCCGCCCCCCGAGCGGCGACGATTCCGCTGGTGTCGAACGTGACCGGCACTCGGATCGAGGATCTCATGGATGCGGCGTACTGGCGCGCGCACGCCCGTGGCACCGTTCGTTTCGCCGAGGGTGTGCGCTCGACCGCGGAGTGGGGCGTGGATGTCTACCTCGAGGTGGGACCGCATCCGGTGCTGTCGGAATTCGGGCGGCACACCGACCCCGACGCTGTGTGGCTACCGAGCATGCGCCGGACGTCCACCGATGACGAGGTGCTGCTGAACGGAGTCGGCGAGCTGTATCGCCTGGGCGCTGAAATCGACTGGAGCGCAGTGGTTCCGGTGGACGCGCGCAGGCGCAACGGCCTGCCCACCTACCCCTTCGAACGAGAGCGGGTCTTTGTGCCGATCGCGAGCCCGTCGCCGAGCACCGGATATCTCGCCGAGCATCGGTTCCGCGACCGCGCGGTGGTGCCCGCGGCGGAGCTCGCGTTGCGCGCGTTGCGTGCCGCTGGAGGCGCGAGCCACGAGCTGGTCGACTTCATCGCGGCGCGACGGGTGCCGCTGGAGGAGTTGTCCGAGCCGCTGGTCTCCGATGTGGGCGACCGCGCCGAGGTGCGGTTCCACGTCGACGAGGGCGCGGTCACCGCGGTGTCCGCTACGGTTCGATCCGCCACGAATCGACCCCGCGATTCCGACGAACTGTCCGCGGCGCGGCTCGCGCTGTCCACCGAAGAGAATGTCGCGGCTTTCTACCGGCGTTGCGCGGACGCGGGATTGACCTTCGGTCCGCGATTCCGCTGGATTACGCGGTTGCGGTCCGGAGAGGGCCGCATGCTCGCCGAACTGACGCGCCCGGCGGAACTCGCCGACGAACCCGACGCCTGGCTGCCCTGTCTGCTGGACGCCGCGATCCAGACCGGTCTGGCGTTGGTGTCCGCAGGCGGCGACGCGGCGCGACTGCCGGTGGGTATCGGCCGTCTGCGACTTTCCGGCCAGGATGCGGGGGCATCGGCGTGGGCGTTGGCCGAGCGCACCGGCCGCACGGTTCGTCTCACGGTTTTCGATACCGCCGGCGCGGTGGTCTGCGATATCGAAGACGTATGGTTCGCCGAGTCCGGCACTGCCGGGCAGCCGCAGGATCGGGATCGCATGTCCGGCTTCACCCACCGTCCGACGTGGGAGCGCGTCGTGGGGTCGCCGAGCGGACGGGCGCCCGGCGCCGCGTTGGTGGTCGGCGTCGGGCAGCAGGCGGACCGGCTCGCCGCCGCGCTGCGCGCCGCGGGTACCGATGCGGTGGCCGTGGAGCGTACGACCGATCCTGGCGTCTGGCCTGGCGACGACCGTGCGGTGATCCACCTCGCCGATGTCGACGCGGACGACAGCGCCGAATCGGCACGGGTGGAAACGCGATTCGCGCTCGCGGTGGTGCAACGGATGGCTCGGATGGTTTCCGACGCACCGTTGTACCTGGTGACGAGGGGGGCGACCGGAGCGCTCGCCGGGGAACCTGTGCGTCCGGCCGCCGCGACCCTGTGGGGACTGGGCGCGGTGGCGCGCACCGAGCTGCCCGAGTTGCAGTGCCGCCTGATCGACCTGCCCGCGGACGCGCGCTGCGACGACCACCGCTTGGTGGACGAAATTCGATCCGGCGCCATGGATTCCGCGATCGCGCTGCGCGGGCGTCACCGTTACACGACCCGGCTACAGCCCTCCGACGAACCGGGTGGGGCACCCGAGGTGAAGCGCGGCGGTGCGTATCTGATCACCGGCGGACGCGGCGCGCTGGGGTCGACTGCCGCGCGGACGCTCGCCAAGGCCGGTGCGGGCACGATCGTGCTGGCCGGGCGCAGCGGCCCGACCTCGCGAGACGAGCGGGAGATGGCGCGGATCGCGGCTTTGGGGGCGCGAGTCGAGACCGCGGTGGTCGATGTCGAAAACCGGGATGCGTTGTCCCGCCTGATCAGCCGCTTCGGTGTGGAGTTGCCGAGGCTGGCCGGGGTCGTGCACTGTGCGGGGGTTCTGGACGACGCCCTGTTGTTCGAGCAGACCGCCGGGCACATCGACCGGGTGTTCGCGGGAAAGGTCGCGGGCGCGTGGCACCTGCACGAGTTGACCGAGGGACAGCCGATCAATCTGTTCGTGCTGTTCTCCTCGGTCAGCGCCGTGGTGGGCACCGCAGGGCAGGGCAATTACGCCGCGGCGAACGCGTATCTCGATGCTCTCGCCCGCCTGCGGCTGGCTCGAGGGCTGCCTGCCCTGAGCATCGCGTGGGGGCCGTGGGCGGGCACCGGCATGGCCGAAGGGCTGAGCGACGCCGCCCGCCGCGCGTGGGCACGTCACGGTGTCGGCGAACTGGCCGCCGAAGACGGTGTCCGAGCGCTGCGCTCGCTGCTGTCGGCGGAGGGAGTTGTCTCGGTCTTTCCCGCCGTCACAGAGGTTTCGGCGGAGCCGGAACCGATCGCCGCGGTCGAGGCCCAGGATTCGCGCGATCCGGCGGAACTGCGGGAACTGGTGCGCACCCACGCCATGACGGCACTCGGCCGCACGACAGCCGTTTCCGACCGCACGCCGCTGCGAGAACTCGGGCTCGATTCGATGATGGCGGTCGAGCTGCGCAACGCGCTTTCCGCGGATCTGGGAATGCGACTTCCGGCGACGCTGCTGTTCGATCATCCGACGGTCGCCGCGGTGTCGGAGGAGATCGCCCGGCTCGGCGTCACGTCCACCCCCGGCCACACGGCAGAGCAGCAGGCCGAACAACGACCGACCACGCGCATCTCCGAGCAGCTCACACCCCCGGTATACCCAACGAAACTTCCGGTTACACCTAGTACACCGAACGTGTCTCACCTCACATCCCGGGAATCCGTCACTGCCCCGGATGATTACGCCGATGCGATCGCGATCGTCGGCATCGGCTGCCGTTATCCCGGCGGCGTGCGCGGACCCGCCGATCTGTGGCGCCTGCTGACCACCGAAACCGACGCGGTGACCGAGGTACCCGCGCACCGTTGGGACGTGGACGCCGTCTTCGATCCGGACCCGGATGCCGACGGCAAGACCTACACCCGCTGGGGCGGTTTCGTCGATGGTGTCGAGGATTTCGATGCCGGATTCTTCGACATCTCCGTCGGTGAGGCGCGGATGCTGGATCCGCAGCAGCGGTTGCTGCTCGAAACGGCGTGGGAGGCGCTCGAACACGCCGGTTATCCGGCGAGCCGCGTGGACGGCAGCCGGACCGGCGTCTTCGTAGGTGTGATGTCCAATGACTACGCCGAGCGGATGGCGCGCGCCGACCTCGCGCCCGATGCCTGGTTCGGCACCGGAAACCTCTCCAGCGTCGCCTCCGGCCGGCTGTCGTATTTCCTCGGCGCGGAGGGGCCGAGCCTCACCATCGATACCGCGTGCTCCTCGTCGCTGGTGACCGTGCACACGGCGGTGCGCAGTCTGCGCAGCGGCGAATGTGATCTGGCGCTGGCGGGCGGCGCCACCGTGGTGCTGACGCCTTCGCTCGATATCTATTTCGCGCGGGCGCGCGGCCTGGCCGCCGATGGCCGGTGCAAGAGCTTCGACGCCCGCGCCGACGGCGTGGTCTGGAGTGACGGCGCGGGAATGCTCGTGCTCAAGCGGCTGGCGGACGCGCGGCGGGACGGCGATCGGGTGCTGGGGCTGGTGCGCGGCTCCGCGGTCAATTCCGATGGCCGCAGCCAGGGATTGAGCGCGCCCAACGGTCCGGCGCAGGAGCGGGTCATCCGCGCGGCGCTGGCGGACGCGGCCGTCGAGGCGGGAGACATCGATTATGTCGAGACGCACGGCACCGGCACGGCACTCGGTGATCCGATCGAAGTGAACGCCCTGGCCGCAGCACTAGGGGAGGGTCGCACCGAAACCACGCCGCTGTGGATCGGGTCGGTGAAGTCGAATCTCGGGCACACCCAGGCGGCGGCGGGCATCGCGAACATCATCAAGGTGATCGAGGCGATGCGCCACGAGCGTATTCCCGCCTCGCTGCATTTCCGTTCGGGCAATCCGCATATCGACTGGGATGCGGTCGCTATCCGGGTGGTCGCCGAGGAGCGGCCGTGGCGGCGTTCGCGGCGGCCGCGGCGGGCGGGGGTGAGCGCCTTCGGGATCAGCGGGACGAACGCGCACGTGGTGATCGAAGAACCGCCGCAGTTCGCGGAGGCCGATGCCCCCGACGAGGCCGGGCCTCATTTGCTGGTCCTGTCGGCGAAAAGCGCCGATGCCCTGCGCGAACTGGCGGCTCGCTACCTGGATCTCCTCGTCGCCCACCCCGAGATCGCATTGGTGGATCTGTGTGCGCGCGCCGCGCTGGGCCGAACACACTTCGGTGAGCGCGTGGCGATCGGTTTCGACACTGCCGCGCAGCTTCGTGCCGCGCTCGAGAACGTCGCCTCCGGGGTCACCGTGAGCGGGTCGGTCGCCGAGGTGTCGAGCGGGTCGCTCGAACTGGCTCGACGGTATGTCGATTGCGCCGAGATCGATTGGGGTGCTGTCTATTCCGGTCACCATTGGCGACATGTCGATGTCCCGACCTACCCGTTCCAGCGCAAACGGCATTGGCTCGAGCTGACACCGCGCCGGGAGGACTCGAGTTCGTCACGCACCCTGCGGCTCACCCCGGAGATGTTCGCAGGGCATCGGCTGCGTGGTCTGCCGACAGTGCCCGCGGCGTGGCTGAGCGCTCAGCTGAACGAGATCGCCATTCGACTACCCGGGGCATGGGAAGTCGCGAAGTTGCGGCTGATCACGCCGCTGGAGGTCACCGCCGAAGCGGTGGTGCGGGTCGTGGTCGAACCCGGCCCGGACGGCCACGATGTGCGCTTCGTTGGCTCCGACGACGCCCGAGAGGGTTATGCGCAAGCGACACTCACTGCGGCGCAGTCTCATTCGGCGGACCCGTATGAGGCCGGTTCCGCTGTTTCCGATGCGCGCATCTGGCCCACTTACTACGACACTCTCGCCCGGCTGGGCCTGGACCTGGGCCCCGACTACCGCTGCGCCGTGGAGTTCCGGCGGATCAGCGACACCGAGGCCGAGACGGCGTTCCGGTTGCCCGGTGACGGCACGGCGCTCGATCCGATCCTGCTCGATGCCTGTCTGCACAGCATCGTGGTGACAGCTACCGGCGGCCAGGAGTTGTTCTTGCCGTCGGAGATCGATCGTGTCCGATTCTTCGGCAACCCGACGGCCGGAGATGCGACCGTGCGGTGCCGGGTACGGGTGACCGAACGAGGGAGGCGGATCATCGTCGGTGACGCCACCCTGTACTCGGAGTCCGGGCGACCGCTCGCCAGCGTTCATGGTGTGAGCCTCCTGGCCGCGAAGTTCGATTCCTTGCCGAAATCGGTTGCATCGGAGTCGGACTCGACAAGACTCGCACGTCTGCTGCATCACGTGGAATGGGTTCCTGTCGAGGGCGGCGTGCGCCAGGAACCTGCGGGTCGCTGGCTGATCTTCGGTGACGGGGCGGTCGGGGACGCCGTCGCCGCCGGATTGAGCGCGCGGGGCGCTGAGATCGTGGTCGTTCGTCCCGAGGACGGGCCCGCAGCGTCTTCCGAGGCCGCGAATTCGTTTCACGGCATAGTCTTCGCGTGGACGGCGGCTCCTGCCCGGGTTCGTATCGAAGCCGCCCTGCGGTTGACGCGCGCTCTGGACTCGGCAGTGCACCGGCCCGCCGCGCTCTGGTTGCTGACCGTGAACGCCCAGCGCGTCGACCCGGCAGACCGGCCGGACCCCGATCAAGCTCTGCTGTGGGGTTTCGGACGCACGCTGGCCACCGAGCACCCCGAGTTCGGGTGTCGATTGCTGGACCTGCCCCCGGAAACCGTCGTGGACAGCGCCCCGATCGTCGATGGTTTGCTCAGCGGCCGCGCCGCAGGCGAATTCGCCCTCCGCGACGGCCGTTGGCTGACCGCGCGCGTCACTGAAGGCCTCGCGTCCACCGACTACCGGTTGGTCGCGCACCGTTCCGGCGAGTTCGAACGGATGCGGTTGGAGCCCGGTATCCGACGCGCACCGGCAGCCGGGGAAGTCGAGATCGTCGTCGCCGCCACCGGCCTCAACACCCACGACCTCTGGGTGGCCTCGGGCATCCATCCGGATGGGGCGGGACCGCTGGGTTCCGAGTGCGCGGGCCGGATCACCGCGATCGGTGCCGGGGTAGAGCAATTCGCGGTCGGTGACCGCGTCGTCGCCTTGGCGGCCGACAGTTTCGCCCGCCACGTGACGGTGGACCAGGCCATGGTGGCCCGGCTGCCGGACGACCTGCCCTTCCCCGACGGCGCGACCGTGCCGTATGCCTTCACCACCGCCTGGCACGCGCTGTTCGACCTCGGCGGTCTGCGCGCAGGGGACCGGGTGCTCGTCCACGGCCCCGCCGACGGCATCGGCATGGCCGCGGTCCAGCTCGCCGCGCACGCCGGAGCGCAGGTGTGCGCGACCGCCGCCCTGTGTCGCTGGGCCCGTAACGCGGGTCTGCCCGTCACACAGATCCATACCTGGCGCAGCCACGAGTTGGGTGAACGGGTTCGGGCGGCGACCGCCGGGCACGGACTGGACGTCGTCGTGCACACCGCGGGGGACGGCTTCCCCGCACACGCATCCGAAATACTGCATGTGGGAGGGCGATTCGTCGAGATCGTCGACCCGGTGCAGACCGGAACGGTGCATCGGCATACGGATGTCGACCACCGGACCTTCGATCCGGCGACTATCGACCCGCGGCGACTGGGCGCTGCCTTGCGCAGTGTGCTGGCGCTGTTCGAGCAGCGCGCTTTGACCTCGCTGCCGCACGCGGCCTACGGAATCGATCGTGCCGCCGAGGCGTTCCGCGCCATGTCGCAACGAGATCATCCCGGTCGCGTCGTCCTGCTCGGCAAAGACGTCCCGGTCGCCGCGCGCGGCGACCGGTTGCCCGATGGCACCTATCTTGTGACGGGAGGGTTCGGCGGCCTCGGCGCCGAGGCCGCGCGCTGGCTGGCCGACCGTGGAGCACGGCATTTGGTGCTGGTAGGCAGACGCGCGCCGGATCCGGCAGGGGAACGGCTGCTGGAATCGCTGCGCGCCACCGGCGCTCGAGTGACGGCGCGGCAGGCGGATGTCGGCGACCGCGCGGCCGTCGCGGGACTGCTGCACGGCATTTCGGAATCCGGATTCCCGCCACTGCGCGGCGTGGTCCACTGCGCGGGAGTGCTCGACGACGGCGTGATCAGCGAGCAGGCTTGGTCGCGGTTCGAGACTGTGCTCGGACCCAAATACCATGCGGCGCGCCACCTCGATGAGCTCACCCGCGATCAACCGATCGAACTCTTCATCACCTACTCCTCCGTTGCGGGCGTACTCGGCACCCCTGGCCAGGCGAATTACGCCGCGGCCAACGCGGCATTGGATGCGCTGGCCTGGCGGCGGCGTGCCGAGGGACTGCCCGCGCTGAGCATCGGGTGGGGACCGTTCGCCGATGTGGGCATGGCCGCCGATCGGCCCGACGTCACAGCACGTCTCGTGCGGCGCGGGCTGCCTCCGCTGTCCGCGGGCGACGCGGCCGCGGCGCTGGAGCACCTCGTCCGGCACGACAGTGCTGCCCCTGGCGTCTTCGAATTCGTGCCCGAGCGGTGGTATGCGCAGCGCGTGCCGCAGATCGCGCCGGCCGTACCGCCGACGATTCCACCGGAGACCACGGGGATACCGCGAACGCAGTCGGCGTCCGACGATCTGGCTCCGTGGGAGGCGCTCGTCCAGCGCGTCGCGATGCGAGTACTCGATCGCGCGGGCGAACTCGATCCTGATCTGCCACTGCACGACACGGGCGTCGACTCCCTGACCGGAATGGAACTGCGGGCCGCGCTCGCCGTCGAGGTCGGAATGCCCCTGCCCGCCGGGCTCGTCTTCGACTATCCGACCGTGCGTGAGATGGCGCGGTTCCTGCACCGCAAGGGCGCAGCCGCTCCGGCCGGAGGCGCGAACGTGATCGCCGCGGACGTGCCCTCGTACGCGGGCGATTTGCCTCTGGCCGGGGCTGACGATTTGTCCCCCGCCGGGGCTGAGGTGCCCCGGGTCGTCGCCGACGTGCCTCTGGTCGCGGCTGACGTGCTCTTGCCTGGGACTGACGCGCCCGCTGTCGCGGCCGACGTGTCCGCGGTGCCCGCTGACATGCCCTTGGTCGCGGCTGACGTGCCCCCGATCGCTGACGAGGTGAACCCGGTCGCACCCACGCCGCGGTACCCGATCGCAGCTCCACCAGAACAGTCTGCGAGACAGGATGTTTCGACGGGAATCGGCTTCGAGAGCGACCGGCCCGACGACGACCCGATCGTCATCGTCGGCATGAGCTGTCGTTTCCCCGGCGGGGTGCGCACACCGGAGGACTTCTGGGACCTGCTGTGGCACGGACGCGACGCGATCACCGAGGTACCACCGCAGCGCTGGGACATCGACGCCTACTACGACCCCGACCCGGCGTCCCTGGGCACGATGTACACCCGCTGGGGCGGTTTCGTCGACGACGCCGACGAGTTCGACCCCGCGTTCTTCGGTATCGGCGCGGCGGAGGCACGCGCGATGGACCCGCAGCAACGCCTGCTCCTCGAAACCACGTGGGAGGCGCTGGAGCGCTCCGGCCGTGCACCCGGCGCGCTGGCGGGCAGCCGCACCGGCGTGTTCGTCGGACTGTGCTTCAGCGAGTATCCGGCGACGCCGACCCGAGCCGACCATCCGACCGCGATCGGCGCCTACTCGGTGATCGGTTCGGCGCCGAGCGTCGCGGCCGGGCGCTTGGCCTACGTTCTCGGGCTGCAAGGCCCGGCGATGACGCTGGACACGGCATGCTCCTCGTCGCTGGTGGCGCTGCAAGCAGCCGAAGACGGGCTGCGAGCGGGCCGTTGCGATCTGGCACTGGTGGGCGGGGTGAACCTCCAGCTGGCTCCCGAGACCACCATCGGTTTCTGCCGTCTGGCCTCGCTGTCGCCCGAAGGGCGCTCGCGAGCGTTCGACGCCGACGCCAACGGCTACGTCCGCGCCGACGGCTGCGGCGTGCTGGTGCTGACCCGGCTGTCGCAGGCCCGGCGCAACGGCGATCGGGTGCTGGCGATCGTGCGCGGCGTCGCGGTGAATCACGATGGACGGTCCAACGGTCTCACCGCACCCAACGGCCCGGCTCAGCAGCGCGTCATCACCGACGCGCTGGAACGGGCGGGCCTGCGGCCGGACACGGTGGACTACGTCGAGACACACGGCACCGGCACCCCGCTCGGTGACCCGATCGAGGCCACCGCGCTGGCCGAGGTGTACGGATCGGGCCGCACGCAGCCTCTGCTCATCGGGTCGGTGAAAACCAATATCGGGCACACCGAGGCGGCGGCAGGTGTCGCGGGCGTCATCAAAGCCGTGCTCATGTTGCAGCACCGCCGGATCCCGCCCAGCTTGCACTTCCACACTCCGAACCCGCTGATCGACTGGGCCGGGCTGCCGTTGGAAGTGGTGCGCGAGGCGCGGGACTGGCCGCGCACCGGGCACGAACCGGCGATCGGGGTCAGCTCTTTCGGGATGAGCGGCACCAATGCGCACGTCATCCTGGCGCAGGGTGATCCGGTACCCGCGCCGCGACCGGAGTCGCCGACCGCGCAGGTGCTCGTCCTGTCCGCACGCGACGAGACCGCCCTCGCCGACAGCGCGCGGCGCTGGGCAGACCGAATCGACTCGGCGCAGGCGACACTCGGCGATCTGGCCTACACCGCCGCGACCGCGCGGACACACTTCGAAGAACGGCTCGCGGTGGTCGCCGACACCAGCACCGCCGCGGCGCGAGACCTGCGTGCGCCGATTCCGATCCGTGGTCGGGTGGAGCGAACCGCGCGCACGAAGGTGGCACTGCTGTTCACCGGGCAGGGATCGCAGTACCCGGGCATGGCACGCGAGTTGTTCGACTCAGAACCGGTCTTCCGTGACGCGCTGCGGCACTGTGACGCGGTGCTGGGTCCGATCGCGAACGGTATCGGGCTGATCGAGTCCGTCTACGGCGAGCACGGTCCGGAGCTGTTGCGTCGCACGGTGTTCACCCAACCGGCGTTGTTCGCCGTCGAGTGGGCGCTGTGGGAGCTGTGGCGGGCGTGGGGGATCGCCCCGGCGGCGGTGCTCGGGCACAGCGTCGGGGAATACGCCGCGGCCTGCGCCGCCGGCGCGATGAGCGTGGAGGACGCCCTGCGGCTAGTCGCCGTGCGCGGTCGCCTGATGCAGCGCCTGCCGGACGGAGGCGCGATGGTGGCCGTCGACGCCCCCGCCGAGCAGATCTCGCCGCTTGTCGCACGGTATGCGCCCGCGGTGTCGATCGCGGGATACAACGGACCGGCTCAGGTGGTGGTCGCCGGACCGCGAGCCGCACTCGATCCGCTGCGCGAGCAGTTGTCGGCCGACGGTATACGCTCCGCCGATCTCACCGTCTCGCACGCCTTCCACTCCGCGGCGATGGACCCGATTCTCGACGACCTCGCCGCGGCGGCGTCCCGGGCGAGGATGTCCGATCCCGCGATTCCGCTGATCTCCAACCTCACCGGTGCGGTGCTGCGCCCGGGCGAACTCGACCCGCGGTACTGGGCGCGGCATGCGCGTCAGCCGGTGCGGTTCGCACAGGGCTTGCGTGCGCTGGCTGAGCTGGGGATCGACGAGTTCCTCGAAATCGGGCCGCATCCGACGTTGTCCGCGCTCGGCGGGCGCGTGCTGGGTGACTCGGCGCGGTTCGTCGCGTCGCTGCGTCGCGGCCGTGGCGATCGCGAGACGATGATGACGGCGCTGGGACGCCTGTATGTCGGGGGCGTGACGGTGGACTGGGAGCAGGTGCACCGTCCGCACGATCGTCGGCGCGTGCTCGCCCCGACGTATCCCTTTCAGCGGCAACGGTATTGGGTCGAGTCCCCGTTCCGCGCCGCTGTGGCGGCACCGAGCAGCGCCGGCGACGGGCACCCGCCGATCCCCGTGCAGTCCGGCAGCACCCTGCCGGAGTTCGGTACCGCATCGGCACCCGCCGTGGGCCATTCGTCGCGTCCGGTCGGCGCAGGGCACTCGTTGGTTTTGGGGCATCCACATGCCGAGCTATCGGATCGCGGCGTCACGACCCAGCCGGCTCGCGGCGACCAGACGGTCCCCGGACCGGGCGTCGCAGCCGAGCCGAACCCACTGACGCACCTCGGGGCCGTGCCTGCGCCGGTCGACCTGAATGCCGTCCCTAAGGCGGGTCTTCGGGCGCGACGAGAGATGGCTGTGGCTGCGGTCCGGCAGGCAGAGCATTCGATATCTAGCAGCACCGCAACGCATTTCGATCTGATGCTCGGGCCGGATTCTCCGCCATATCTGGCCGACCATGTCGTGGATCGGACGGTCGTCGTGCCGGGCGCCTGGTTCGTCGCCACCATCGCCGACATCGCGCGCGGACTCGTCGCCGGTGACGTCGTCGCGATCGATGACCTGGTGATCACCAGCGGGCTCGCGCTGACCGGCCCGCAACAGGTACGATTCGTCTTCGACCCGACCGCCGACGGATTCGCGGTGCACGTGCAGACGGAAAGCTCGGGCACACACGCCCGCGCCCATGTCCGCACCGGAACGCACCGGATCCCGGACGCTGCCTCTCTCGGGGAGATTCTCGGCGCCTGCCCGGAACACCTGGCCGCAGCGGAGTTCTACCAACGGCTGACCCGCGCGGGCCTGCCTTACGGACCGGCGTTCCGCCGTGTCGTCGGCCTGCGCCTTGGTCGGCGCGAAGCCTTGGCCACCTTGTCGGATTTCGATACCGATACCAGCCCCGGGACGGTGCACCCGGTTCTGCTGGACGCGGCGTTCCAAGCCACCTATGCGGCGATGTCGCCGCGGGCCGACGAGCAGACGTGGGTGCCGTTCGCGGTGGACCAGGTACTCGTCTCCGCCGCGGCGGGCACCGTTCGATTCGGCCATGTGCGCGTCCTCGAGCAGACGCCGCAGTTGTGTGTCGCCGATGTTCGACTGCTCGATGAGGAGGGCTCTCCGGTGCTGGTCGCGAACGGATTGCGCGTGATGCCCACGCCGAACTCGGCCGGGCAGGCGTCCGCCCCGGCGTCCCACGATCGGTCGGTCGCGGACACCTACCGTATCGACTGGCGGGAGACCGGCCCGGCGGCACCGGGCTCCGCGGCCGGGCGCTGGCTCGTCATCGGTGCGCCCGGAGGCTTCGCCGACGATGTCGCGGACGACTTGCGTGCGCGTGGCGGGGAGTGTGTAGTCGCCCGGCCCGGTGACGGGTTCAGGTTCCGTGGGGAAGACGAGTTCGAGATCGACCTCGGCGTGCCCGCGGCCGTGCGGGCGTTGCTCGGGGCGGTGGACGACGGCCGCACACCGCTGCGCGGGATCGTCTCCGCGGTCGCGCTGTCGGACGAGGACGCGCCCGCACCGGTGGCCGCGGAACGTCTGGTGGTGGGTGCGCTGCATCTCGTGCAGGCCGCGGCGCTGGCCGGAGAACCGGCGGTGTGGCTGCTCACCCGTCACGGCCAGCGAGTGGAGCCGTCCGATCGAGTGGCGCCGCAGCAGTCGGCGCTCTGGGGATTCGCCCGCAGCGCGCAGCTCGAATACCGCGAAATGGGCTGCCACGTGGTCGATCTCGATAATGACGCGGACGTTCGTTCCGTGGTCGACACGTTCGTGACAGCCTCGTCGCCGCGGCAGCTTGCGTTGCGCCGAGGGCGTCGCCGGGTGCCGCGGCTCGTGCCGTTGACAGTGCCCAGCGCGCCGACGGCCGCCTCCGGCGCGGGCGGGACGGTGCTGATCACCGGTGGTCTCGGTGGGGTCGGTGTGCGGCTGGCTCGCTGGTTCGTCGACCGCGGCTGGCCGGACGTGGTGCTCGCCGGAAGGTCCGCACCCGATGCTCGAGCGGAGTCCGTCATCGCCGAATTGCGGGCGCGTGGCGCCCGGATCGAGGTGCGGTCGCTCGACGCCGCCGACCGCACGGCCGTGGCGGCCACACTGACTTGGCTCGACCGCGAGCTGCCGCCGCTGGCGGGCGTTGTGCATCTGGCCGGAGTGCTCGATGACGGCGTGATCGCCGAGCAGACGGCCACACGGGTCGGGCGAGTGCTCGCACCGAAGACGTTCGGGGCATGGCACCTGCACGAACTGACCGAGGGCCGGTCCTTGCGCTTCTTCTTGCTGTTCTCCTCGGCCGCGGCGGTGGTCGGTCTGCCCGGTCAGACCGGCTACGCCGCCGCCAACGCCTTCCTCGACGGCCTGGCCGAGTCGCGCGGCGCGGCGGGCTCGCCCGCGCTGTCGATCGCGTGGGGCCCGTGGGCGGACACGGGAATGGTCGAGCGGCTCAGCAGTAGCGCGGTGCAACGGCTGGCCCGCCGTGGTTACGGCCTGCTGCGGCCGGACCGGGCTTTCGACACGCTCGCCGAACTGCTCGGTTCCGCGGCTCCGGCGGTCACCACTATGCCGTTGACGATGTCGGGTGTGACCACCGCCGACGTGCCGGACGTACTGCTGGACTTCGTCGCTCCAATCGAAAACGCTTCTACGACAACCGATTCGGTCGCCGACCTGTCCGCGAGGATGGAGGCGCTTGTGCGGCGCTGTCTCGGGTTGTCGCCCGGCGATGATCTCGATCGACCGCTGCACGAACTCGGGCTGGACTCGGTCGCGGCCCTCGAGATCCGTGACGAACTGTCGCGCTCCAGCGGTCACCGCCTGCCCGCCACCCTGGCTTTCGAGTATCCCACCCCGCGCGCGGTGGTCGGCCTGCTGGTGCGGCTGGGCTCCGCGGAAGCGCCGTCCGTGCCGCCGTCGATCGATAGCAATGGCGATTCCTCCGATCGGACGGCGGCACGGACGCCCGCTCCCGGGCTGAAGCCGGAAATGGCCGTGGACGTCACCGTGCCCATGTCGAACGGCGTCGCGACCGTGCCGCCGCGGGCAACGGATACTGCTCCGCGCAATCACCGGACCGGCACGAACGACGCGGCGGCTGCTGCCGACCACTCGGCCGCGCGCGACCGGCGGCCCGTGACCGCGCGCGCATCGGCTGACCCGTCCGCGCCGACCGCGCCCAGCGTCGGTGAGGAGGAGGCCCGACATGCGTCGGCCGAGTCGTTCGCATCGCGCGAGACGCCGACCGCGGCCGCCATCTCGAACACTGATCGTCACATCGGCGCGGAGGGGGATATCGCGATCGTGGGGGTGAGCGGCCGCTACCCGGGCGCGGACGGGCTCGACGAGTATTGGCGTGTGCTGGTCGAGGGACGCGACTGCGTCACCGAGATCCCTTCGGACCGATGGGACCACAGCCGCTATTTCGTTCCCGACCGCCACAACCCCTTCACCTCTTACACCAAGTGGGGCGGGTTCCTCGACGACGTCGACTGCTTCGATCCGCTGTTCTTCGCCATCTCTCCGCGGGAGGCGGAGATCCTGGACCCGCAAGAGCGGCTGTTCCTGCAAACCGCCTGGGCCGCATTGGAAGACGCCGGACACTCCCGGGCCGACCTCGCTCGCGGCGGCCTGCGTCCGGAGCAGGCCGGTGTGTTCGTCGGTGTCATGTGGGGCACCTATCAGATGTTCGGGGCCGAGGAGTCCCGGCTCGGGCGCGGCACGCTGCCCGGGTCGACGTTCTGGAGCATCCCGAATCGTGTCTCGCACGCCCTGGACTTCCAAGGGCCGAGCATGGCGGTGGACACGGCGTGCTCGTCATCGCTCACCGCACTGCACCTGGCCTGCCAGAGCATCCGGACCGGCGAATGCAGGCTGGCGCTGGTCGGCGGCGTCAATCTGTCACTGCACCCGTACAAATTCGTCGCGCTCAGCCAGGGGCAGTTCGCCTCCACCGACGGCCGCTGCCGTTCCTTCGGCGCAGGCGGCGACGGGTATGTGGCCAGTGAGGGTGTGGGGGCGCTGGTGCTGCGGCCGCTGGCCGACGCCGAAGCCGACGGCGACACCATCTACGGCGTCATCAAGGGCACCGCGATCAACCACGGCGGCCGGGTCAACGGGTTCACGGTGCCCAATCCCGACGTGCAGGCGGCGGTGATCCGCTCGGCGCTGCGCAGCGGTGGCGTGGACCCGGCGTCGGTCTCCTACGTCGAAGCGCACGGCACCGGCACGGCGCTGGGCGACCCGATCGAAATCGCCGGTCTGGCAAAGGTGTTCGGCACGTCCGGCGTGACCGAGCTGCCGATCGGTTCGGTGAAGTCCAATGTCGGCCACCTAGAGGCCGCGGCCGGTGTCGCGGCGCTGACGAAGGTGCTCCTACAGTTGCGCCACCGGACCATCGTGCCGTCACTGCACGCCACGCCGCCCAACCCGAACATCGACTTCGCGGCCACACCGTTCCGAATTCCGTCCCGGCCGCTGCCATGGCCCGGCGGAGATCCGGCGCGGCCGCGCCGGGCGACGGTGAGTTCGTTCGGAGCAGGCGGGGCCAACGCGAACGTGGTGATCGAGGAGTACGTGGATCGCAGGCCGCAGACGCGGTTCAGCGGCGGTCAGGTCGTCCCGGTCTCCGCGCGCGACGACGAGCGGCTCACGGAGTACGTCACCGCGCTGGACGGTTTCCTCGCCGGGCAGCAGCCGAACCTCGCCGATCTGGCCTTCACCATGCAGGTGGGTCGGCAGTCGGGCAGCGCGCGCGCCGCGTTCGTCGCGCGCGACATCGGCCAGTTGCGCGCCGCGGTCCGCGCCTGGGTCGACGACGTGCCCGGCGCCAGGTCCTGCCGGGACGCGGCGGAGGATTCCCGGATCGCGCGTTGGCTCGGCGGTAAGGACATCGATTGGGCCACCGTCCGTGATCCGGGACCGCGACGCCGTATTCCCGCGCCCACGTACCCGTTCGCCCGTGAGCGGTACTGGATTCCGGACGTCGCGTCCAGCGTGGAACCGGGTGCCGGGCACAGTGACCGGTCCGCATTGACGCCGGACAACACCTCGCTGCCACAGCCCACGTCGACTTCGGGACCTGTCCCGGTCGCGCAACCTGCGCTGAATGGGCAGGCCCCGCTCCCACCGGGATCACCGCAACCCGTATCAGCACAATGGCTCGCACTCGAGCCGCTGCCGGAGTCCGCGTCGGCCACACCCGCGCCGACCCGCCGGGCAGCAGCGCAACGCTTGCTGATTCCGATCTGGCGAGAAGCTGCGCTGCCCGGCGGTGACCTGCGTTCCCGCCGCGCCCTGCTCGTATACGACGCGCGAACCCCGCACGACCTGGTGGAGGCGCTGACCGCCGCCACCGGTGATCCGGGCCGCCTCGTGCGGCTTTCCGGACTACCGGGCGACCTGCACCGTGACGACTTCGGCGCGGGCGCTGCGCTCGGCCGGGCGCTCGCAGCCCGATACCCGGACACCGACTGCGTCCTCGATGTGTGCGACCTCGTACCCGCGGCGACCGGACGACCCACCGGCGACCTCGGCCGAATGGGGTTCTATCAAGGCGTGATCGAGGCGCGCGCCGGTTCGCTCGCGCTGCTGCACATCGCCGCCGGACACCCCGGCGCGGACGGCCCGGAGTCGGCGCCGCTGGGCGGCCTGGTCGCCGCGCTCGCCGAGGAGATCCGCGACGTGCGCACACGGAGCGTCCATATCGGTGACGAGCGCGACGCGGTGTGTGCCGATCCCGCGCGATTGCTGGCGATACTGGGCGCGGAGAGCGCGGCCACCGAGGACAGCGCGCCGCGGGTGCGGTATCGCGGTGGAATACGCGAAGCCGTCGAACTCACCGACGCGACGGCACGCGACGGTCTGAGGGTGGATCCCGCCCGCACCTATGTGGTGACCGGCGGCACGCGCGGGCTGGGTGCGGCGTTCGCGGCGGCGTTGGTCGAACGCGGAGCGCGCCGCTTGGCCGTCCTCGGCCGGGAACCGCTACCGCCGCAGGCGGAATGGGACCGGGTCGCTGCGGGAACCGGTCCCGAGGCGGAGAAGGTTCGGCGGCTGGTGCAGTTGCGTGATCGCGGCGTCGCCGTGCGCACCTACTTCGGCAGCCTCACGGATGAGCCGGGGTTGTCCGGCTTCTTCGACCGGGTGCGCAACGAGCTGGGCCCGAT
Organism: Nocardia sp. NPDC004260; assembly: GCF_053603155.1. Lineage (NCBI taxonomy): Bacteria > Bacillati > Actinomycetota > Actinomycetes > Mycobacteriales > Nocardiaceae > Nocardia > Nocardia sp. NPDC004260. The sequence continues at coordinate 29,632 of NZ_JBSGEZ010000005.1, forward strand.
CGGCGGCGTGCTGCACTGCGCGGGAAGCGTATCCGCGGAGAGCCCGGCGTTCGTGCGCAAGACCGGTGACGCCGTCGCGACCGTGCTCGCGCCCAAACTGGCGGGCACCGCGGTCCTCGCCGACGTCCTGGCCGCCGACCGTCCCGACTTCTTCGTCTTGTTCTCCTCGGTGTCGGCCGTGCTGCCCGGCTTGTCGGTGGGGCTGTCGGACTACGCGATGGCCAACGCGCACCTCGACCGCTTCGCCGAGGCCCAGCACGCACTGGGACGACACTGGTTCCGGTCGATCAATTGGCCGTCGTTCCGTGACACCGGGTTCGGCGAGGTGACCAGCGCGGCCTACCGCGCCACCGGCCTGCCCACCCTCAGCGCCGCGGAAGGATTCGAACTACTCGACGCGGCACTGGGACTACCCGCCCCGGTGGTCTTGCCCTACCACGGTGCGGAACTTCATCTTTCGACACAGACGAATCGATCTACAGCAGAGGCGGCGCCCGCGCCGACCGGGCGGCCAAAGGCGGCGAACGGCTCCGCGGCGGCGTACCAGGAATTGCTGCGCATCTTCTCCGACGAACTGAAACTGGCCCCCGCCCGCTTCGAGGGCGACAAACGGTTCGAGGAATACGGCGCGGACTCGGTGCTGATCGCCTCGGCGGTGCGCCGGATCGAGCAGGTCGTCGACGCGCCCTTCGACCCGGCGCTGGTACTGGAGTTCCCGACCCTGGACGACTTGGCGGGTCTGTTGACCGAGCAGTTCCCGGAACGTTTCGCGCCCGAAGCGCCGCCGGATCCACCGGCCGATCCGCAGCGGCCACCGGCTGATCATCCACGCACACCCGACAGCGGGACACCCCGCCCCAGTGCGGCCACCTGGGCGGCCGACACCCGCCGTGGCCGGGCAGCCGAGCCCATCGCCGTGGTCGGCATCGGTTGCCGCCTTCCGGGCGGCGACACTCCGGACGCGTTCTGGCGCCTGCTCGCCACGGGCGCCTCCGGGATCCGGGAGGTGGACCCGGCTCGCTGGGATCCCGCCCGGTTCTACCGCCCGGGCGGCGGGCCCGGTCTGACCAACAGCAAATGGGGCGGGTTCGTCGACGGCATCGATCTGTTCGATCCGCAGTATTTCGGCGTCACCGACGAACTCGCCTGGCAGATGGACCCGTTGCAGCGGCTGCTGCTCGAGACGTCGGTGCTGGCCACCACCGACGCCGGATACCGGCGCGAAGAGTTGGCGGGCAAGCGAGTCGGCGTCTACGCCGGCAGCAGGGCGGCGAATTACTTCAACCGCATCCCGGTCGCCGACCGGCACACCATCATCGGCATCGGGCAGAACTTCATCGCCGCGCGCATCTCGGACTTCTTCGACTGGCACGCGGGCAATGTCGTGCTCGACAGCGCGTGCTCGTCGTCGTTGCTGTCGGTGCATCTGGCCTGCCAGGCGTTGCGGGCGGGCGAGGTCGACGCGGCGCTGGCCGGTGGGGTGGAAGTGCTGCTCGACGAGATGCTGTTCGTCACGTTGTCGGCGGCGGGTGTGCTCTCGCCGAACGGGCGGTGCGCGACGTTCTCCGAGGATGCCGACGGTTTCGTGCCGGGCGAGGGCGCGGCGCTGCTGATGCTCAAGCGGCTGGACGACGCGCTCGCCGACGGCGATCGGGTCTACGCGGTGCTGCGCGGCTCGGCGATCGGCAACGACGGGCACACGATGGGCATCACCACACCCAACATGCGGGCGCAGATCGAGGTGGTCACCGCGGCGCTCGAAGTGGCGGGGATGTCCCCGGACGCGCTGTCGTATCTGGAGGCGCACGGCACCGGCACCATGATCGGCGACCCCATCGAACTGAAGGGGTTGGCGACCGTGCTGGGCGACCGGTCGCGCGGCCCGGAGCCATGCGCGGTCGGCAGCGTGAAAACCAATATCGGGCACCTGCTGTCCGCGGCGGGCATCGCCGGGGCGGTCAAGACGATCCTGGCCGTGCACCACGCGGCGCTGCCGCCGTCGCTGCACTGCGACAACCTCAATCCGCGATTCCAGTTCGCCGGATCGCCGCTGCGGGTCAACCGGGAACTGCGCCCGTGGCGGCAGGCCGACGGCAGGCCCCGCGCGGCGGGCGTCAGCTCGTTCGGCTTCGGCGGCACCAATGCTCACCTCATCGTTGAGCAGGCGCCCGATGGGCACCGTCCGACACGCCACCCCCTGGATCCACCCGCCTTCCGCAAGAGGAGCTTCATGCTGCCGAAACGCAAGAGGAGCTTCATGCTTCCGAAAACGGTTCCCAGTACATCGACGGAGCCCGCGCCGCGGATCGTGGTGCCGATCAGCGCGCCCGCACCGTCGTTCCTCCAGGTGGAGCCGCTGCGATGAGCGGGATCGAATTGGACAGCTTCGCCACCACCCTGCGCGCCGAGGACCCGGTGGTGCGCGACCATCGCGTGCACGGTGTGCGGATCCTGCCGGGCGTGGTGTATCTCGACATGATCCTGCGCGCGGCGATGGCGGCCGGGTACCGGCCCGGCGAGCTGACGATCCGAGAGGCGTTGTTCCAGCGTCCGGTCGCCCTCGCCGACGACGGCGCGGTGCGCATCGCGTTCCGCGTCGATCGTCCGACCGGCCGGATCGCCATCGACGTACAGAGCCTGGACGCGAAAGGCGTGCCGGTCGGAGCGATCGAGCCCGTCGCGGAATGCGTTGTGCTGCGGTCCGATTCCGCCGACCAGCCGCCGGGGATCGATGCGGCCGAGTTCCGGGCGGCGTCGCATGCGCGCGGCATGGCGGAGCTGTACGCCCAGACCGGCGGCCGCGGTATCGATCATCGCGAATTCATGCGTGCCACCGGACATTTCGTCCGCCGCGACGATGTGGTCACCGCGACGCTGGGTCTCGGTCCCGAGGCCGCGGCGCATCTGCCCGGCTTCCTGCTGCATCCCACGTTCCTCGACGCCTCCACGATCGTGCCGTTCATCGATCCGCAGCGGCTCGGCGTGGACGACGACAGCGCGTTCATCCCCATCTTCTTCGGCGACGTCCGAGCCTGGCGCGCGACTCCCGAGGAGGTGTTCGTGCGGGCGGCGGTCCGCGGCGGCGGGCACGGCGGGGACCTGCTCGAAGCCGATGTGGCGCTCTACGACCGGGATGGGGCGCCGGTGGCGCGGTATCGGCTGACGTCCAAGCGTGTGCGTGGCAGCGCGGATATCCAGCGGTTGCTGACGCGGCCGGAGGCGGTATCGCCGGGGCAAGCCGCGCCGCGCCCGACGACTGTGCCGGTGGTCTCGGGTGATCCGCGTGCGGTGATCACCGCCGATCTGGCCGCTCTCGTGGCCGGTGAACTCGGCGCTGACGCCGCGGGGATCGCCACCGATGTCGGTTTCTACGAGCTCGGTTTGGATTCCGGTCGTCTGCTGCGGCTGACCGCCGAGTTGGAGGCGAGGGTCGGCGAGCCGCTGTATCCGACACTGCTGTTCGAGTACCAGACCATCGACGCGCTCGCCGGACATCTCGCCGACATCGTCGGCGCGAACTACCGCCCCGCCACCTCGGCCCCGGACACCGTGCCCATTGAATCCACCGTGGTCGCCGAGGTGGCGGCCCCGCCGACAGTGGACGAGGTCGCGTCGCCGGAATCCGTAGTGGCGGACGACCTCGTCGTTTTCGGGTTCGACTGGGAGACCGACACCACCACGCATCCGCGTCGGGAACCCACCAGCTTGCTCGTCTTCGACACCGCAGAGCACCCTTACCCGCACGGCGCGGCCGTGACTGTCATCCGAGTCCGTCCCGGTGGCGAGTTCGTCTCCGGTACAGACGCTTTCGTCGTCGACCCGGCGGACGCACGGCACATGGAGCTGCTGGCCGACCAGCTGACGGCCCGGCGGCTGCGTTTCGACGCAGCGGTGTATTTATGGCCCGAAACGACAGACAGTGACCCGCAGGCGCTGATCGAACGGGTGTACCTGCCGCTGCGCGATCTGCTGCGCGCGGTCGGGGGAGTGTCCGAACCGCCGGTGCGGCTGGTGCTGGCTCTCACACCGGCGACACCCGCGGGTGAATCGAGTTGCGCCCTCCTGGGTGGTGCGGCGCGCACACTGCGGCTGGAACAGCCGCAACCGGTGCTGCGGGCCATCCAACGCGACCCGGCCCGGCCGATCGACCACATCGTGGCCACCGAGCTGGGCGTCGACGAACGCGACCCCGCCACCGAGATCCGCTACCACGGCGCGGAACGCCAGATCCGCCGGACCCGCCCGCTCACCGATGCCACGCCGAGTTCCGGCGAGGCGGTGCTGCGCACGGGATCGGTGGTCGTCGTCACCGGGGGATTCGGCGGGATCGCCCGGCACCTGGCCCTCCGCCTCGCCGCCGAGCACAGCGCACGGCTGGTGCTGGTATCGCGCCGTCCGCTCGACGCGGCGGCCGCGGGACTGCTGGCCGAGCTCGGCGAACTCGGCGCGGAAGCCGTACACGTGCGCGCCGACGTGTCGGTCGCGGCCGACGCCGAACGCGTCGCCGCGATCGCCCACGCAACCTTCGGGCCGGTCGACGTGCTCTACCACGGTGCTGGTCAGTTGCGCGACGGACTGCTGTCCGGCAGCAGCCGCGACGACGCGAGAACCGTTCTCGCACCGAAGGTCTACGGCGTCGAGCACTTGACGCGGGCGTTGCCGGAGACCCACCTGACCGTGTTGTTCTCCTCGGTCTCCGCGGTGCTGGGCAACCCCGGGCAAGCCGATTACGCGGCGGCCAACCGCTATCTCGACATCTTCGGCGAACAGCGCGACCGAGCCGGAAGCAGGACGATCAGCATCGGTTGGCCGCTGTGGGCCGAGGGCGGCATGCGTCCGCCCGCCGAGCAGATCGCGGCGCTGCGGCGCGCCGGTGTGGGACTGCTGCCCACCGCGACCGGACTGGACCTGCTGGTGTCCTGCGCGACGCTCCACCGCGCACATCTGGCCGCGGTATGGGGCCGGAGCGACATCCTGCGAGCACGACTACAACCGGCAACCGCACCGTCCGACGCGCCACCCGCGCCGGTAGATGCGCATCACACGACCGTGGCGGTCCACGAGCATCGCAAGTCCGTCGAGGAGCCCATCGCGATCGTCGGAATCAGCGGCCGCTACCCCGACGCGGAGGACATCGAGGAGTTCTGGCGCAATCTGCGCGACGGACACGACGCGGTCGGCCCGGTCCCCGCCGAACGCTGGTGGCTCACCGCCGCCCGAGGCACGCCCGGCGCGCCACCGATGACCGGCGGATTCCTGCGTGACGTGGGTGGTTTCGACCCCCAATTCTTCCGCATCCCGCCGGTTCAGGCGCCGCTGCTGGACCCGCAGGAGCGGTTGTTCCTGCAGCAGGCGTACGCGGCGCTGGAGCACGCCGGCTACCACCACACCGACCCGGCCGTGCGAGACCGCCGGGTGGGTGTGTTCGTAGGCGCCACCTGGAGCGACTACCGGCTGCTCGGAGTGGCGGCCAGCCGCGACGGCGATCCGGTCGCGGTGGCCTCGATCCCGTCGTCCATCGCCAACCGCACCTCCTACACCCTCGGTCTGCGCGGACCGAGCCTCACCGTGGACACCGCGTGTTCGGCGTCGCTGACCGCACTGCATCTGGCGCGGCGCAGCCTGCTCGACGGCGAATGCCACGCGGCGCTCGTCGGCGGGGTGAACCTGCTGCTGCACGAGGACAAATTCCTGCTGCTGCACAGCCTGGGCATGATGTCCGAGAGCGGCCGGTGCAGGCCCTTCGCCGCGAGCGCCGACGGCTATGTGCCCGGCGAAGGCGTCGGGGTGCTGTATCTGAAGCCGCTGTCGGCCGCCCGCGCCGACGGTGACACCATCCACGGCTTGATCCTCGGCAGCGCGGTGAATCACGGCGGGCAGACCTCCGGATACAGCGTGCCGCATCCCGGGGCACAAGCCGACGTGATCGGCGAGGCCCTGCGCGCCGCCGGGGTCGACCCCGCCACGATCGACTACCTCGAGGCGCACGGAACCGGGACACCGCTCGGCGATCCGATCGAAATAGCCGGGCTGGCCGCCGCTTTCGGCGAGACCGGCGGCGGCCGCTCCCGCGCACTCGGGTCGACGAAGTCGAACATCGGCCACCTGGAAGCGGCCGCGGGCGTCGCGGGTCTCACCCGGGTGCTGTTGCAGCTGCGCCACGGCCTGATCGCGCCGACATTGCATGCCGCACAGGTCAATCCGGCCATCGCGTTCAACTCGGTGCCGTTCCACTTACCGCGTGAACTGGAGGATTGGCCGCGCCGCACGGTCGACGGCGTCGCGGTGGCGCGGCGCGCGGGTATCAGCGCCTTCGGGGCGGGCGGCGCCAACGCTCACGTGGTGCTCGCGGAGTTCATCGACGACCGAGTGCGTCCGGCCGCCACCGGTGAACCCGAGATCTTCGTGCTGTCCGCGCGCACTCCGGAGCGGCTGCGCCGCTACGCCGAGATCATGGCACGGCACTTCCGCACCCTCGACCCCGCGGATTTCCTCGACGCGGTGCGCACCTTGCAAGTGGGCAGGCCCGCACTGGCCCACCGGCTCGCGGTGGTCGCGTCCTCGCCGCTCGAGGTGGCCGACGCGCTGGACCGGTTCGGCACCGACCAGCTCGGCCCTGTGGTCACCGGCACCGTGGACGCGCACACCCGGCCACCGCTGTACGCGCCCGCGGCCGGCGAGGAGGAGCTGGCCAGGCAGTGGGTCGCGGGCGCCGATGTCGACTGGCGTGGACGCGGCGGCCCGAGGCAACGAATCCCGCTGCCCGGCTATCCTTTCGAGCGCACCGACTACTGGATCATCGCACCGCCGCGTGCGGGGTTCGATGCCGCGGTGGAGCGGTTCGACGCGTCCGTCCGGCCCGCGGGCACGGTGGAGCCCGGTAAAGCCGAACTCGGCCGCTACGCGGCGATGCTGCTGCTGGCCACCTTCGCCGGAATGGGGCTCACGCCGGGGGAGTGGACCACGCGCTCGCTGGACGCGCGCCTGGGTGTGCGGCCCGAATTCGACCGGCTACGCACCAGCTGCCTGGACATTCTGCGGCGACACGGGCTGGTGCGATGGCACGAGGGCCGGATCGAAGTCGCCGGCCCGCCACCGGGCACCAGCGGGATGCGCGCGGACTTGCTCGCCCGTTTCCCGGAGACCGAACCGTACGTGGCCTTGCTCGATGCCTGCCTGGCCGCCTATCCGCGCGTACTGCGCGGCGAGCTGTCCGCGACCGAGGTGCTGTTCCCCGGCGGGGATCTCGAACTGGTCGGCGCGATCTATCGCGGCAACGCCGCCTACGACTTCACCAACGGCTTGCTCGCCGGATTGGTGTCGGCGGTCGCGCAGCGGGATGGCGATACCCGGCCGGTGCGGATCGTGGAAGTCGGTGCGGGCACCGGCGGTTCCACGCACGCGGTGCTCGACGCGCTCACCGAACGCGGGATCGCGTTCGACTATCACTACACCGACGTGTCGCACAGTTTCCTCGCGCACGGGCGACGCACCTTCGGCACGCGCTCACACGTGCGGTTCGGGGTGCTGGACATCGAGGCGGATCCGGTCGCGCAAGGGTTCCCCGCGCACCAAGCCGATCTGGTGATCTGTGCCAACGTCCTGCACGCGACGCGGTCGATCGACGCGACATTGCGCAACGTCCGGCGGCTGCTCGCGCCGGGCGGTGTGCTCGCCTGCACCGAGGCGACCACCGACCTGGAGGTCCTCGCTCTGACCTTCGGGCTGTTGGAAGGCTGGCACTCCTACCGCGATCCCGAGGTGCGTCTCCCGCACTCACCGTTGCTGTCCGAACCGCAGTGGCGCGACGCCATGACCACCGCGGGTTTCTCCGGCGTTCGCGCGTGGGGCCCCGGGCTTTCCGCGGACCCGGAGCCGAGTTTCCGGCTGCTGGCCGCGGTGAGCGCCGACCTCGTGAAACCATCGGCCGAGCCCGTGCCCGTCGCGCAACCCGGCCTCGCGAAGATCAAGGAACCGTCGGAACGCGTGGACACCGAAGCGGCGACCGTGGTCGGCACCGCCGCCGCCTTGGAAGCCGAGCTCATCGCCCTCGTGGCCGCCGGCCTCGGCGTGGCGCGCGGCGACGTGCGCGCGGAACTGCCGCTGTCGGAGTACGGCGTGGATTCCATTCTCGCGGTGAAGATCATCGATCGGGTCAATGCCCGCTACGACTTGGCGCTGCGACCCACGGTGGTATTCGACCATCCTTCGGTGCGTCTGCTCAGCAGGCACATGGCCGAACAGGGCGCCACCGCGGACGGCGGCGCGGCTGTCGTCACCGGCGTGGCTGCTTCCGCAACTCCAACCGCCACGGCGCCCGCGCGGCCCAGCGAAAGGTCGGCATCGATGGACATCGCCATCATCGGCATGTCCGGGCAATTCCCGGGCGCGGCGAACCTCGACGAGTTCTGGCGCAATCTCGCCACCGGGCGAGACGCGGTGACCGAGATTCCCGCCGCCCGCTGGCCGATCGCCGAGCACTTCCGTCCGGGACCGGCGACGCCGGGCAAGACCTACTCCAAGTGGGGCGGCTTCCTCGACGGCGTCGAGCAGTTCGATCCGGCGTTCTTCGACATGGTGCCCGCCGAAGCCGATTACATGGACCCGCAGCAGCGGTTGTTCCTGGAACACAGCCGACTGGCCATCGAGGACGCCGCCATCGATCCGAAGTCGTTGCGGCGCAGCCGATGCGGAGTGTTCGCGGGCTCACCGGGGTCGGACTACGCCACCCTGCTGCGCAACCGCGGAACGGTCGGCTCCCATCATGTGTTCACCGGTAACAGCCCGGCCATCCTGCCTGCCCGCGTGGCCTATCACCTGGATCTCACCGGCCCGTGTCTCGGGCTGGACACCGCCTGTTCCTCGGCGCTGGTCGCGTTGCACCAGGCCTGCCGCAGTCTCGCCGCGGGCGAGTCGGAGTTGGCGCTGGCCGGGGGTGTCGCGGTGTTCGTGACACCCGAATACCACCTGCTCGCCTCATCGATGGGCATGCTCTCACCACGCGGCCGATGCGCGAGTTTCGATGCCGACGCCGACGGTTTCGTGATCGCAGAGGGTGTCGGTGTGGTGGTGCTCAAGCCGTTGGCCGCCGCCGAACGCGACGGCGACCCGATCCACGGGGTGATCCGCGGTATCGGCATCAACCACGACGGCCGCACCAACGGCATCACCGCACCCAGCGTTCGCTCGCAGACCGAACTGGAACTGGCGGTGTATCGCGACGGCGGGATCGATCCGTCCACCATCGGTTACGTCGAAACGCACGGCACCGGAACGCGGTTGGGCGACCCGATCGAACTCGAGGCACTCACCGCGGCCTTTCGCCGCTACACCGACGCGGTCGGCGTCATCCCGGTGGGATCGGTGAAATCGAACATCGGGCACGCCTCGCACGCCGCGGGCATGGCGAGCCTGTTCAAGGTGCTGCTGGCCATGCGCGCCGGACAGGTGCCGCCCTCGCTGCACGTCGCTTCGGTGAATCCGCTGCTCGGATTGGAGCAGTCGCCGTTCTTCGTCAACACCGAACTGCGCGCCTGGGACGGCGCGCCACGGCGAGCCGCGATCAGTTCCTTCGGTTTCAGCGGCACCAACGCGCACCTGGTGGTCGACGGCGCACCGGTCGTAGCGACCGCACGGCGCGCGGGGCCGGGGGAACCGCAGGTGGTGGTGCTCTCCGCGCGCAGCGCTACGAGCCTGTCGCGGATGGCGCGGACGCTGCGCAGGCATCTCACGGCGCATCCGGACCTGTCGCTCGCCGACGTCGCGCGCACGCTCGCGGTCGGGCGCAGCGAATTCGAGCATCGGCTCGCGGTGGTCGGGGATTCGGTGGATGCGGTCGTGGCCCGGCTTGCCGCCTTCGCCGACGGCGACCGGCCTGCCGGGGTCTACACCGGAACGACCGATACCCCCGCCGCGGATCACGACACTGCCACCGTGCTGGACGACCCGGAGGCGGTGGCACAGCAATGGGTCGAGGGCGGGCACGTCTCACATGCGGGCTGGGCCGACCCGGCCGCGCGCCGTATTCATCTGCCCGGCTACGAGTTCGACCGGGAACGGTGCTGGGCACCGGACATGAGCGCCCCGTCGTCCGAGCACACGGCGCGCCCGTCGCAGAGCTCCGTTGTCGGCGACGCTCAGGACCTCGCCGCGACGCGGCGCACCGCAGCCCCATCGACCGGCGCGGAGCCACGCGAGCTCAGCACCGCCGCACCGGTGGCATCCGGCACGTCCACGGTCGAGCCGGCACTCGATAGCTCTGCGACATTCTCGCAACCTGTCGAAGGCTCACCGGTGCACGCGACCCGGAAAGCCGCTGCGCTCCAGGACAACAGCGCGCTCCAGCGCGCTGCCGACGATCGGCCTCGTGGACTTGCGGCGCCTGATCATGCCCTGCCCACACCGCCGGACCCCGCGCAGCGACGGCAGTCCGCCGAGACCTACCTCAAAGGCCTGCTCGCCGAGTACTGCCGACTCGATCCGCAGCGGATCCGCACCCGAATCCCGCTGCAGGACTACGGCATCGACTCGGTGCTGATCAGCAAGATGAACGACCGGCTGGAAACCGATTTCGGACCGATGCCGAGCACGCTGATGTTCGAATACCAGACCGTCCGCGACCTCGCGGGCTACCTCGCCGACGAGCACGGGCCGCGGCTGGCCGCCGTCACCGAGGACACGACGACCGCAACCGCGTCATCCGGCGGCGCACCGGTGGGCAAGGTCGCCTCCGAGCCCACCGCTCCCGCCGAGCATTCCGCCGACGACGCGGACGACGCCGAGGACATCGCCGTCATCGGCATGGCGGGCAAGTTCCCGATGGCGGGGGACATCGAGGAGTTCTGGGCCAACCTGGTCGCCGGTCGCGACTGCATCGTCGAGGTGCCGCCGCAACGCTGGGATCACCGCGAATACCTGTCCGACGATCCCGACGAACCGGGCACCACCTACGCGCGCTGGGGCGGATTCATCGATGACGTCGACAAGTTCGACGCTCGCTTCTTCGGCATCACCCCCAAAGACGCCGAGGAGATGGACCCGCAGCAACGGCTGTTCCTCGAAACCTCCTGGGCGGCTTTGGAAGACGCTGGCTACTCGCCCGATCGGGTACGCCGCAGCGCCGCAGCACGCGGCCTGCCGGATGCCGGCGTCTTCGCCGGGGTCGGCTACGCCGAGTATCAGGCGTTCGTCGGCGTGCCGATCTCGGGGTATTTCGCGGTGGCGAATCGGGTGTCCTACCACTTCGGCTTCACCGGACCGTCTCTCGCGGTCGACACGGCATGCTCGGCGTCGCTGACCGCGTTGCATCTGGCCTGCGAGAGCCTGCGCCGCGGCGAAGCGGCCTACGCGCTGGCCGGTGGGGTGAACGTGTCGATCCATCCCGGCAAGTACTTGCTGCTCGGCTACGGCCGCTGGGCATCCACCGACGGCCGCTGCCGGACGTTCGGCGCGGGTGGCGACGGCTACGTGCCGGGCGAGGGTGTGGTCACGTTGGTCCTCAAACCGCTGCGGCACGCACGCGCCGACGGTGACCGCGTTTACGGCGTGATCCGGGGCAGCACCATCAACCACGGCGGGCGCACCAACGGGTTCACCGTCCCCAACCCCGTCGCCCAGGCCGACCTCATCGGCCGAGCCCTGACCGCGGCACGCGTCGACGCGGCCGACATCGGCTACGTGGAAGCCCACGGCACCGGTACCGCGCTGGGCGACCCGATCGAGATCGCGGCCCTCACCAAGGCCTACCGGCGCTCGACGGCGGAGCAGGGCTACTGCGGCATCGGCTCGGCGAAATCCAGTGTCGGACATCTGGAAGCGGCGGCGGGCGCGGCGGGCGTGGTCAAGGCCCTGCTGCAACTGCGCCACGACACCATCGCGCCGAACCTGCACAGCGATCCGCCGAACCCGGGAATCGACTTCGCGGCGACACCGTTTCACGTCATCGACCGGCCCACGCCCTGGCCGCGCCCCGGCGACGGCACACCACGCGTCACCGCCGTCAGCTCGTTCGGCGCGGGAGGCTCCAACGCCCACATGATCCTCACCGACGCCGAGCCCGTCGCGGCAACGCCGGAAGATGGGCGGCCGAGGATCGTGGTGTTGTCGGCCCGCGACGCCGACCGGCTGGCGGAGCTGGCCGTCCGCACCGCCGATCGGCTTCGCGATCACCCGCTCTGCCCGATGTGGCGTGGACGCTGGCCGTCGGCCGGACACCGTTCGAACATCGCCTCGCGGTGGTCGCCACCTCGACGGCCGAACTCGTCGAACTACTCGACAGCACGGCCGATTCCAGCGCACCCGCACCGGCGGAGGGACTACTGGTCTTCCGCGGCGTGGCCCGCACCCACCGCGACCTCGACGAGCTGCCCGGCGAATCGGATGCCGACCGCGCCGAAGTGGGCGCCCTGCTGCGGTCGGGCAACCTGCCGCGAGTCGCCGAGCTGTGGGCCGGCGGATGGACCGTGGACTGGGAACAGGGCTACGAGCAGCCGTTCGGCCGGATCCTGAGTCTGCCCGGTTATCCGTTCGCCCGGCGCAGGTACTGGATCGTGCCCGAGGACTACCGCAGACGCACACCGCACGTGGTCGCGAAGACGGTGGTCACGCAGGAGCTCGAGCCACCGCAGTCGGAGCAGCGCAACGGGCACTCACCGAACGGCACAGCGCTTCACGACGTTGCGGCACCGCCGGAACCGGTCGAAACGCCCACCGCCGAAGTCGCCGCACCGGCCGTCACCGAGCCCTCCGGTGACGAATTCGACAGCGAGTTGTGCGACCGGCTCGCCGAGCACATCCGGGAGATCTTCGCCGATCTGACCAAGACCGACCCGGCCGACCTCGACCTCGACGCGGAATTCGCCGACTTCGGATTCGACTCGGTGGCCACCGTACGGATGCTCAACCGGCTGATGAAGCACTACGACGTCAAGATCCCGGCGGAATCGACCGAGCTGCATCCGACGATCGCGTCGCTGTCGCACTATTTGGTGGCCGAAGGCATCATCTCCGGCACGGCACGCGACGATGGCCCACGCCCGACCGTGGCCGCCGCGGCCACAGCGGCCCAGCAGGACATCCCCGTGGTGACGATGGAGGTCCCGATCCCGGTGCGGTCGGTCTTCATCACCGGCGTGACCGGCGTGCTGGGCGGCAAGCTGCTGCACGATCTGCTCACCCGCACCGACGTCCGGGTGACCTGCCTGGTGCGCGGCAAGACCGTGGCCGCGGCCGAGCAGCGGATCAAGCACTTCCTGAGCACCTACGACCCGGAGGCGACCCTCGACGAGGCGTTCGCCGAACGCGTCACCGCGGTGCTCGGCGACGTCTCCAGCGAACGGCTCGGCCTGGACGAGGTCACCTGGCGGCGGCTGGCCGACGACGTGGACTTGACCATCCACGCCGCGGGCCGCACCACCTTGGTCACCTTCTACGACGCCTTGGCCCCGATCAACGTCGAAGGAACGCGTCGCGCGGTGGAATTCGCGTTGCGCTCGCGCGGCAAGTACCTGGTGTACGTCTCGAGCTTCAGCGCGCTGGGCGATCGGCTCAACTTCAACAACCCGCCGTTCACCGAGCGGGATCTCGAACTGGGCCAGGGCTACGATCATCTGCCCTACCAGCAGACCAAATACGAGTCCGAGAAGCTGATCCGGGCGGCGAGCGAACGCGGACTGCTGTGGGACATCGTTCGCCCCGGCAACATCATGGGCGACAGCCGGACAGGCCGGTACCCGTTCTCCGAGGTCAGCGTCAAAGGCGCGTACTACGACATCCTCAAGACGATGATCGAGACCGGCGAGACGATGCTGACGCCGGTGCACTGGGACATCAGTCCGGTCGATTATGTCAGCGCCGCGATCGTGCACATCGCCACACGCCGCGCCACTTACCGGGAGACCTACCACCTGACCAATCCGGACATCCGCCGCTACTACGACGTGGTCCGCTACGTCCAGCGCGCCGGGTACGAGGTGGCATTGGTGCCGCTGGAGGAATTCCACCGCAGAGCCACCGATCGGCAGATCTACCGGCTGGGCACCGACGAGGTGTACGACAGCCAGACCCTGGAGATGTTCAAGTACGGCATCGAGCTGTTCGGCACCATCCACTACGAGGAGAGTTCCTACGCCGACTGCACCTACACCCGCCGGGTGCTCGGCGCGGCGGGCATCGACTGCCCGCCGACCGAGGATCTGGTGCGGGTGTACCTGGCGCACTGTGCCGAGGTGGGCTACATCCCCGCGCCCCGCGGGGCCGAGCCGACCGCGGAGGTGCTGCGGTGAGCTGCACGATCGTCTTCCCGGGGCAGGGTGCGCAGCGCACCGGGATGGGAGCGGATTTCTGCGCCGAATTCCCGCTCGCGCGAGACACTTTCGCCGAGGCCAGCGACGCGGTGGGCGAAGACCTGCTGCGGATCTGCGTCGAGCGGGATCCGCGACTGCATCGCACGGAGTACACCCAGCCGTGCGTGCTGACGATGGAGATCGCCACCTACCGGGTGCTGGTGAGCGAATCCGGCTGGCAGCCGGTCGCTTTCGGCGGGCACAGTCTCGGCGAGTATGCAGCGCTGGTCGCGGCGGGTGTCTTCGATCTCGCCGACGGGGTACGGCTGGTGCGCACGCGCGGCGCGCTGATGCAGCGCGCGGTGCCGGAGGGCGCGGGCGCGATGGCCGCGCTGATCCTGCCCGGCATCGCCGACTCGGGGGTGACCGATCTGGTGGCCGAGGCGGGCGTCGAGGTGGCCAACGACAATTCCACCGATCAGCTGGTCATCAGCGGTGAACGCGACGCTGTGTCGGCCGCACGTGGCGTGCTCGGCGAGCGCTTCCCGGAACTGCGGTTCGTCCCGTTGCGGGTCAGCGCGCCGTTCCACTCCCGCTGGATGCGCGGCATCGAGGACGAGTTCGCCGGGCATCTGGCCGAATGCGCACCGCGCATGCGGGCCGAGCGCGCGGTCGCGGTGACCTCGAACTACACCGGGGAGTTCCATCGGCCCGAAACCGTCGCCGAGCATCTGGTCCGCCAGATCTCCGCCCCGGTGCGCTGGACGGCGAACATGCGAGCGTTGCTGCGCTCGGGCACACCCCGCTACGAGGTGGGCCCGTCGGCTCCGCTGTCGAAGTTCTTCGCGACGCTGGATGCCCCGGTGACCCGGATCGCGACGGTAGCTGATGTACGTGCGCTGCCCTTATCGAAAGCCGCTCCGGTTGAGGCGGTCTCGGCGGTTTCCTCGGCCGCCGCACTGACAGCGGCTCCGCCGGTCACACCGAGAACGGCTGTGCCGGTCGCACCGAAACCCGCTACGGCTGTTCCGGCCGCGATGACATCTCCGACGGCGGTTGCGGCGCAACCAATTCGCGAGGCGCAGGCGCTGACCATCCACCGCAAGAGCGCCGCGCCGCCGAGCCTGCGGTTGTTCTGCTGGCCCTTCGCCGGCGGTAAGGCGGCGGCCTACACGCCGTGGCGGCGCCAGCTGCCCGACTGGGTCGAGCTGTGCGTTCTGGAACTGCCCGCCCGCCAACGGCATCTGGCGCAGACGCCGATCCGGCGATTCACCGATCTGGTCGAGAGCGCGCTGACCGCGGTGCTGCCGCTGACCGATCTTCCGTTCGCGTTCTTCGGCCACAGCCTCGGCGCATTGGCCGCCTACGAGGTCGCCCGCCGCCTGCCCGAAGGGATCGCGCCACGCGCGTTGTTCCTCGGTGGCGCGGTGGCTCCGCATCTTCCCAGGCCGGGTCGGTTGTCGGAGCTGCCGGACCACGAGTTCGTCGCGGCGGTCGGCCATTACGGCGGCATCCCGCCGGAGGTTCGCGAGACCCCGGAGGTGATGGCGCTGTTCCTGCCCGCGTTGCGCAGCGACTTCGAGATCTTCGACGACTACCGATTCACACCCGCGGCCGCGCCGTCGTGCCCGGCCCACCTGTTCGGTGGTCGCGACGACCGCCAGGTCGCGACCTCCCAGCTGGAGGCCTGGCGCGACGTCCTGCCGGGACTGCGCTCCACCGAGCTGCTGCCCGGCGGCCACTTCTTTCTCGTCGAGCAGCGGGCAGCGCTGCTCGACTCGCTCGCGGACAAGCTCGCCGCTGTCCGCCCAGACGCGGTATCCGCCTGATGAAGGGATGCAGTAATGAAGGTCGAAGTCCTCACCCCGTCGTGCAACCTCGACACCGTCCGCGACGGGCGCGGTGGCATTTTCACCTGGGTCCCGCCGGAACCCCTGCTCGAGTTCAACCTGATCTACATGCACCCCGGCAAGGTGCGCGGCCTGCACTACCACCCGCATTTCGTCGAGTACCTGCTGTTCGTCGAGGGCAACGGCGTGCTGGTGACCAAGGACGACCACGAGGATCCGGACTGCCCGGAGGAGTTCATCCATGTGGGCAAGGGCATCTGCACGCGCACGCCGATCGGGGTGATGCACACCGTGTACTCGATCACCCCGCTGACCTTCGTCGCCATGCTCACCAAGCCGTGGGACGAGTGCGATCCGCCGATCGTGCAGGTGGCGCCGCTGCCGCACACCTTGGAAGGCAAGTCGTGAGCGGGCGAATGCCGGTGCGGCCGACCAGCGCGACCGCCCGTGCCGGACAGGACCTCGCATGAGCGGGATGCGGGTGGCGGTGCTCGGCGCCGCGGGATACGTGGGCGCCGCACTGGTCGAGGCGCTCGGCAGGACGCGGCGATGGGAGGTCGTGCCCGTGGTGCGCGACGACCACGAATCCCACTGCACGGCAGGTCGTTACGACGTGCTGATCAACGCCGCCTGCCCGTCGAAGCGGTTCTGGGCCGAGCAGCATCCCGGCGACGATCGCCGGGAGACGGTGGACAAGACGCGCCTGCTGCGCGAGCAGTGGCGCTGGGACCGGTTCGTGCAGATCAGCAGCATCTCCGCACGGACCCAGCTGGACACGGTCTACGGGCGGCATCGCGCGGAAGCCGAGCGAATGTGTTCCGGCCGCGACACTTTCGTCGTCCGGCTCGGCCCGATGTACGGCGGCGACTACCGCAAGGGTGTGCTGGCGGACATGGCCGCCGACCGTCCGGTATTCGCCAGCGGCCGCTCCCGGCAGAGTTTCGCCCCGGTGGACTGGTGCGCCGACTGGATCGCCGCCCACCTGGAGGACACCGGCCTGCACGAGGTCGGCGCACGCACCACCGTGACGCTGGCGGAGGTCCGCGACGCGGTGGGCTCGTCCTCGCAGTTCGCCAAAGATTTTGTCGACGACCAGTTCCCGACCACCGCCACCGGCCCGGACTGGCCGGAGGCGGCGGCGGTGATCGACTGGCTGGCCGGGCGGAGGGTCAGCGATGCGCCGGCGAGGTGACGCGATGCCTGCCGGGGCGCAGGTACTTCTCCGCGCACAGCACCAGCAGGAAACGCACGCTGGTCGCGACATCGCGGGTGCGCATCTTGGACGCGCCCGCGGTGCGGTTGAGGACGTGGATCGGCACCTGTTCGATCCGGAAACCATTGGCGGCGAGGATGTAGAGACTTTCGAAGAAGAAGGAGTAGCCGGTCGAACGAACGCGATCGAAAGCCGCCACCGGAACCGTGTCCAACCGGTAGTATCGGAACGCGCCGGTGGCATCGTAGGGCATCCGCAGCAGTGTCACGGTGAGAAAATGCCCGACCCGGGTGAGGACCTTGCGGAAGGGAGTCCAGTCGGCGAGGCTGTCCTCTTTCAGATATCGCGATCCGACCACGATGTCGAAACCGTCGGAAGCGGCGCGCAATGCCGGAAGATACGACGGCGGATGCGCGAAATCGGAATCCATCGTGATGATGTGCGCATATCCCTGCGCGTATGCCCAGCGGATACCGGCCTGGTGTGCGGAGCCGACGCCTTGCCGTCCCGCCCTGTGCAGCACATGGATGCGGGGCGCGTGCTGTCGGGCCAGCTCATCGAGCAGATCTCCGGTACCGTCCGGAGAATTGTCGTCGACGAACAGGACGTCGAAATCGGAGCCCTGTTCCAAAATCTGAGCGAGCAACGGGCCCACGTTGCGACGCTCGTTGTACGTCGGAATCATTACCAGAGTTTTTTCGGAGGCCGCGCTCATGCAATCGAATTCTAATACCGGCGGCGACCGAAAGATAGGTATTGCCCGCCATTTGGCGACCGGTTAGTCTCGGGGCTGGAGGTTTGATGAGAAAGGCACTGATAACCGGCATCACCGGCCAGGACGGGTCTTATCTGACAGAATTCCTGTTGCAGCAAGGATATGAGGTGCACGGGATTGTCAGGCGTGCATCGAATTTCAATACCGACCGCATAGACCACCTGTATTCCGATACCCATTCCCAACGCCGGCTGTTCCTGCACTACGGGGATCTGATGGATTCCAGCAGTCTCAACCGGATCCTGGAGGACGTACGACCGGCGGAGATCTACAACCTGGGCGCGCAGTCGCACGTGCACATCTCGTTCCAGATCCCGGAGTTCACCGCGGAGACCAACGCCATCGGCACGCTGCGCATCCTGGACGCCATCCGCAAGACCGGCATCGCGACCCGGTTCTACCAGGCTTCGTCCTCGGAGCTCTACGGCGGCCTGCACGACGTGGCGCTCAGCGAGCGCACACCGTTCCATCCGCGCTCGCCGTACGCGGTGGCGAAGCTGTACGCGTACTGGATCACGGTCAACCACCGCGAGGCCTACGGGATGTACACGGTCAACGGCACCCTGTTGAACCACGAATCACCCAGGCGCGGCGAGGTTTTCGTCACCCGCAAGGTGACCAGGGGCGCGGTGCGCATCGCGCAGGGCAAACAGGAGAAGTTGTTCATCGGCAACCTGGACGCCCGCCGGGACTGGGGATACGCCAAGGAGTACGTCGAGGCGATGTGGCTCATGCTGCAACAGCCCGAACCCGACGACTACGTGATCGCCACCGGCGAGACGCACAGCGTGCGCGAGCTGTGCGAGACCGCGTTCTCCGCCACCGGTGTCGAATTGATATGGGAAGGAACCGGATTGACCGAGAAGGGGATCGACCGACGGACCTCGCGAGTGCTCGTCGAGGTCGATCCGACCTACTTCCGCCCCGCCGAGGTGCATCATCTCACCGGTGACCCGAGCAAGGCGCGCGAGAAGCTCGGGTGGCAGCCCCGGACGAGTTTCACCGAGCTCGTCGAGTTGATGGTCGCCCACGATATGGAGAACGCGTGACGCAAGCAGTGGCGGTGCAGGGCTGCCGGGTGTGCGGGAACACCCGGCTCGAAACGGTCGTCGACCTCGGCACGATGGCGTTGACGGGAGTGTTCCCGGCCACCGAACCGACCGAGGTGCCGCGCTACCCGTTGGAGTTGGTGCGCTGCGTGCCCGAAGGCAGCGAGGAGTGCGGGCTGGTGCAGTTGCGCCACACCGCGGACTTCGGCGAAATGTATTCGCCCGGCTACGGATACCGCTCCGGGCTGAATCGATCGATGATCGAGCACCTCGCCCACCGGGTGGACAGGATCCGGCAGCGGGTGTCACTGGCACCGGACGACGTGGTGATCGACATCGGCAGCAACGACGCGACGTTGCTGCGCGCCTATCCGGAAGGGTCGGCGACGATTCTGGGCATCGACCCGCTGGGGGAGAAGTTCCGCCGGTTCTATCCGCCGCACGTGCGGTTGGTGACCGGTTACTTCGACCACGAGCTGGCCGAATCGGTGCTCGAGGGGCGGCGGGCCAAGGTGATCACCTCGATCGCCATGTTCTACGACGTCCCGCGCCCGCTGGAGTTCATGCGCGCGGTGTACGACAGCCTCGCCGACGACGGCATCTGGGTGCTCGAACAGAGCTATCTGCCCGCGATGCTGGCCACCACCTCCTACGACACCATCTGTCACGAGCACCTCGAGTACTACACCCTCGACCAGATCGAGTGGATGGCGCGGCGGTGCGGATTCGTGGTGCTCGAGGTGGAACGCAATACCGTCAACGGCGGCAGCTTCGCACTCACACTCGGCAAGCAAGGGGTCGCCTCGCCTGCCGACGCCGCCGCGCTGGATCGGATGCGCCACGAGGAGTCCGCGCTCGGGTTGCACACCTCGCAGCCGTACGCGGAATTCGCCAAACGGGTCGACCAGCACCGCGAACAGGTCCGGGAGTTCTTCGACCGCTCCCGCAAGGCCGGTCTGCGCACGCTCGGGTACGGAGCCTCCACGAAAGGCAACGTGGTGCTGCAGCACTGCGGGATCGGGCCGGAGGATCTGGCGTGCATCGCGGAGGTCAACGACGACAAGTTCGGCAAGTTCACCCCCGGCAGCGCGATCCCGATCGTGTCCGAGGAGCAGGCGCGTGCCATGGCGCCCGACCAGTTCTTCGTGCTGCCTTGGCATTTCCGCACCATGATGCTGGAGCGGGAGAGCGCTTTCCGCGCGGCGGGCGGGCGGTTGGTGTTCCCGCTGCCGGAACTGGACGTGGTGTGAGATGACCATCGTCGTCACGGGCGCGGCCGGGCAGGACGGCACGCTGCTGTCGGACCTGCTCGCCGGGCGCGGCGAGCGCGTGCTGCGCATCGGCCGCGACGGCCCGGTCGACATCACCGACGCCGCCGCGGTCGAGGAACTCGTCGCCGCCGAACGCCCCCAGCAGGTCTACCTGCTGGCGGCGGTGCAACATTCCTCGCAGGACGACCACGGCGACCCGCACGAGCTGGCCCGCGCCTCGCATCGGGTGAACACGCTGCCGGTGCAGCATTTCGCGGAGGCGATCGATCGCCACCGCACCGGCACCCGCCTGTTCTACGCGGCCTCGTCGCACGTCTTCGGCTCCGACGGCGACGCGGTGTGCGACGAGAACAGCGGGCTGCGGCCGGACTCCATCTACGGGGTGACCAAAGCGGCCGGCCTGCTGGCCTGCCGCGCCTACCGTGCCCGCGGCGTCTTCGCGGCGGCCGGCATCCTGTTCAACCACGAATCTTCCCTCCGAGCAGAGAAATTCGTCACCCGCAAGATCGTGCGCGCCGTCGCCAGGATCCAGCGCGGTGAGACCGGCGCGGTGGAGGTGGGCAGGCTGGACGCGGGCGCCGACTGGGGATACGCCCCGGACTACGTCGAGGCGATGACGCGGATCCTGGCGCTCGACGCGCCGGACGAGTTCGTCGTCGCCACCGGCGAACACCACACGGTCGCGCAGTTCTGCGCGGCGGCGTTCGGCATGGCCGGACTGGACTGGCACGACCATGTCCGCGAACGCTCCTCGGTGCTCACCCGCGGCGGGCGACCGCGAGTGGGTGAGGCGAAGAAGTTGCGCGCGCGGACCGGGTGGCGCCCATCGGTGGATTTCCACGGCATGGTGCGGGCCATGCTCGTCGCCGAGGGCGTGCGCCTTGCTGAGCAATCGAGGCCGGTACGCACCGGCGGAACGGATGGATGACGTGACCCTGAACGACGAGAACGTTCTCGCCGCCCACTTGATCTCCGTCGCCGACGGCGTCCCCGAGGAGACCGCCGCCCGGATCGGCGAGATCGGCACCGAGACCGTCGCCGACGCGGTGCTGAAGGAGATCGCCTGGCGCGCGGGCTACGGCGCCCGCCCGGGACAACCGGTGACCGCGGTGTTCGAGTTGACCCACGAGGGCAAGCAGCTGGACTACCTGGTCACCTTCGGCGCCGAGGACCCCGCGGTCGCGCCGGGCACCCTGGAGGATCCGTGGCTGGTGGTGCGCCAGGATCTGGTGGAGTTGCTGCGCGCGGTCTACGGACCGCCCGACGCCGCCCTTGGCACCCGCGCCATCACGATCAAGGACGAGCCGGGGCCGGGCAGTTTCGCGCCCGACGACCCGTGGCGACTGGCCCGCGACGCCGCCGCCGTAGCCGCCGACCGCATCGTCACCGCCTGCCGTCCCCACCACTACGACCTCAACGCGCTGTCGCTGCACTTCGGTTCGGACAAGTGGGGCGGGCACTGGTACACCCAGCACTACGAGCGGCACTTCGCGCCGCTGCGCCACAGCCGGGTCCGCATCCTCGAACTGGGCATCGGCGGATACACCGCCCCCGACGTCGGCGGCGCGTCGCTGCGGATGTGGAAGCAGTACTTCCGCCGCGGCCTGGTGTTCGGGCTGGACTACTTCGACAAGTCCGGCATCGCCGAGCCGCGCCTGCAACCCCTGCGCGGCGATCAGGGCGACCCGGCGTTCCTCGACGGGCTCGGCAACTCCCTCGGCCCGTTCGACATCATCATCGACGACGGCAGCCACATCAGCGGCGACGTGATCGCCTCGTTCGGTGCGCTGTTCGCCCACCTGCGGCCCGGCGGACTGTACGTGGTGGAGGACACTCAGACGTCCTACTGGTCGGGCTGGGGCGGAAGCAGCACCGCGACCGACGATCCGGCCACCACCATCGGTTATCTGAAAACCCTGGTGGACGCGCTGCACCACCAGGAATTCGAGAAGGAATCCGGCCGGGCGGCAGGCGCTTTCGACGACTGGATCGGGGCGCTGCACTTCTACCACAACATCGTGGTGATCGAAAAACGCCGCACTGCCGAGCAATCGGCTCCATCATGGGTGCCTCGGCACACCAATCCGATGGAGTGGATGAAGCCGAAGGAGTGATCGGATGAAGTTTCTAGTCGTGCCGGTGCCCTCGTCGGGCCATCTGCTGGCGATGGTGCCGTTCTGCTGGGCGCTGCGCCAGGCAGGCCACGAAGTGCTGGTCGCCTCGCGCAACGACGTGACGGCGACGGCGCTGCGCTCGGGGCTCAACGCCGTCGAGGTGACCGCGCTGGACGTGCCGATGGACCAGTTGCGCACCCAGGTGAACCCGGGCATGTTCCCGCTGCCGCTGTTCGCCGACCGCGACCAGTCCAGCGGACAGGGCTTGTGGCAGATCGCCGCGCAGAATTGGCACAACCACGCCCGCCAATACCTCGAGACATTCGCCGCGGTGGCCACCGACTGGGGCGCGGAGGTGATCCTCACCGACCCGCTGGCCACCATCGGCCGCGCGCTCGGCGCGCAACTGGAGCTGCCGGTGCTGGTGCACCGCTGGGGCATCGACCCCACCGGCGGTCCCTTCACCGACCGCACCGCCGCACTCGCCGAGGAGGCGGGCACTCGGCTGGCCGATCCGGTCGCCGTGCTCGATATCTGCCCGCCGCGGCTGCAAGCGCCCGACGCTCCGCCGAGCATCCGGCTGGGCTACGTCCCGTTCAACGGCACCGGCGTGCTGCCGCCGTGGCACCGCAACCAGCACGGCCGCAAACGGATCGCGGTCTGCATGGGCGGCAGCACGCTCGGCCTGACCGGTCCCCGGCCGCTGCAGTCCGTGCTCGCCGCGCTGGCCGCCTTCGACGACGCGGAGGTCATCGTCGCGCTCTCGGCACCGGACCGGGCCACGGTCGGCGAACTGCCCGACCATGTCCGTGTCGTGGAAGAGGTTCCGCTGAACCTCTTCCTGTCCAGCTGCGATCTGCTCGTGCATCACGGCGGCTCGACCACCGGCCTCACCGCAGGCTGGTTCGGCCTACCGCAACTGGTGCTGCCGCAGATGTTCGACCAGTTCGATTACGCCAGGGGCCTGGTGCGCAGCGGGGCCGGGCTGGCCGCCGAGACCGCTGCCGGGCAAGGCGACGTCGAGGCGCTCACCACCGCGATCCGCACGCTGCTGCGCGAGCCGCGTTTCCGCGCCGCCGCCGAACAGATCGGCGCCGACCTGCGCGCCGCACCCGCACCCGGCGACGTGGTGTCCCAAGTTGTTCCGCAGCTGGCCGAGCACGCCGGAGCAGCGACCAGATAGACCGTCCGCGCGGCCCGAACCGGGCGGCGCGGGAACCGAAAGCCGTAGGTTGCAGATGATATCCAGGACATGGACCAGGTTCCGTGGTTCGCTCGACTACTACGCCGCGATGTACGCGGTGTTCGTGGTCGGCATTCTCGTCCCCGTCGTGATGATCGTGCTCGCGCTCACCGGCCTACCGGGCCCCGTGACCGCCGTGCTCGGCATCGTGTGCGCGGCGGTGCTGTTCGTGCTGTTCGTGCCGAGGGTGCCCGACGAGTGGCGGGAGGTGGTGCGCAGCAAACCGATCGTGGTGCGGGTGCTGTGGAGCCTGGTGATCGTGCTCGTCGTCGCGGTCCTGGCCCGGTTGACGCAGTTCATCCTCGACGCCGACAACGTGGACGCCTCGCTGTCGGCCGACGACGACTTCCTGGTCAAGAAGACCCACCTGTCCGGCTACATCAGCGGCGCGCTCATGGCCGAACACGACCCGGCCGGTCTCTACGTCCGTCACCGTTACGAGTCGCCCCACGCGGATTCGATCCTGCCCGCGGTGACACCGCAGGATCGCGACGCCTACCTCTACCCGCCGCCGTTCCTGCTGCTGCCGCGATTGCTGCTGCTGTTCAGCCACGACTTCGCCACGCTGCGGGCGCTGTACTACTCGCTGTATGTGGCGATCGTGCTGGTGGCCATGTTCGCCATCGCCCGCTGGGTCGGCGGCAGGCAGGGCGGGGTGCTGGCGGCGCTGACCCCGGTGGTGTGGGTCAGCCTGCCGACGCTGGCGACCATGCAGATCGGCAACGTCCACGTGCTGGTGCTGTATGTGGGCGGTGCGGGCGCGATGGCGCTTTTCCATCTGCGGCGCAATATCTTCGGCGGCGCGGCGCTGGCGTTCGCGATCGTCGCCAAGGTGTCCCCGGCGATTCTGCTGGTCTATCTGCTGGTCCAGCGGCGCTGGCGGCCCGCGGCCTGGACGGCCGTGTTCGGCGGCCTGTATTCGCTGGCGACGTTGGCGATCTTCGGTTGGGAGCCGTGGCGGCGGTTCTTGTCCGACGGCACCTGGAAGCGGCTGGCCAGCGGGGAGTTCCACCAGTTCGTGCTGGTCGAACGCGCCAATCAGCTGGTCAACTATTCGCCGTTCGGGCTGCCCTACAAGGCGAACATCATGGGCTGGGACATCGGCGATCCGGTCGGTCCCGCACGCGTGATCACCAACGTCTACACCTTGCTGCTGCTGATCCTGGTGGCGGTCACCGCGGTGCGCATCCACCGGCGGCTGTCGGCGGGGGCCGAAGGGCCGCGGGTGCGCGCCGAGCAGCTGGCCATCTGGCTGGCGGTGCTGACGCTGGCGTCGTTCCGCGCGCCGTTCGGGCCGTGGGTGTACATCGCGGTGGGCGCGGTGTGGATGCTGGCGGTGTACGCGGGGCTGATGCGCGGCGGCAAACGCACCGTCGCACTGCTGACGGTGGCCTGGCTGATCATCGCGGTCTACAACGAGAACGTCTACTTCACGCTGGTGGCGCAGACGATCATCTACGTGGCCTGCTTCTTCGTGGCCTGGCGGGCGAGCGCGGGCACCGAGCCGGAACCCACTCCGCCGCAGGAGGACTCCGCACAGACGGAACGGGTCGCCGCGGCATGAGCACCTATTGTGTGATCGGCGCGGGCGCGGCCGGTCTGGCGACCGCACGCGAATTCGCCGCGCACGGCTTGGATTTCGAGGTGCTCGAAGCGGCCGACGGTATCGGCGGGATCTGGGACGCCCGGCGCCCGGACTCGCCGGTCAGCCGCAACACTCACGTGATCGCTTCCAAAGGGGTGCAAGCGTTCTCGGGTTTTCCGATGCCCGAAGACTATCCCGACTATCCCGGCCACGAACTCGTGCTGCGCTACCTCAACGCCTACGCCGACGCCTTCGAGCTGTGGCCGCGGATCCGGTTCAACACCGCGGTGCAGCACGTCAAGCCCAGCGGTGACGGCTGGTCGGTGACGCTGGCCGACGGATCCGAGCGACACTACGCGGGAGTCGTCATCGCCACCGGCCACGACCGCACCCCGCGCCGCATCGACATCCCCGGCTCGGGCACGGTGCCCGTGCTGCATTCGAGCGAGTACCGCGATCCCGAACAGGTGCTCGGCAAGCGGGTGCTGGTGATCGGGGCCGGGCAGTCGGCGGCCGACATCCTGTCCGACTGCGCGGTCAACGCCGCGCTGACCCTGCACAGCAGCAGGCGCGGGTTCTACTGCATGCCCAAGTACATGCTTGGCCGCCCGACCGACAGCATGCTGCAGGGCCGGATGTGGCGGCCGCTGCGCAAGCGGGCCTTCGAGCGGCTGTTCTCCTATCTGCGCGGCCGCTCCCGCTCGTTCGGGCTGCCGGTGCCCGATTTCGCCGAGGGCATCGTCATCCCGATGCTCGGCGACCAGTTGCACCACTACTACACGCACGGCGACATCACACCCAAACCCGACGTCACATCGATCGACGACGACCGGGTGACGTTCGCCGACGGCAGCGAGGAGAAAGTCGACCTGGTGGTGCTGGCCACCGGTTTCGTGCCGAACTACCCCGTCGTCGACCGAACTCTGTTGAACTGGGCCGACGGCAGCCTGCGACCGGGTCTGTATCTCAACATCTTTCCGCCGCACACCCGCGACTTGTTCGTGATCGGGATGGTGCGGCCGATCGGCTCGCACTGGGACGTCTACGAGAAGCAGGCGGAGTTGGTCGCCGAATATCTGCGCGCCAAGGCGAACGACCCGGCGCGGGTCGAGCGTTTCGACCGCGCCACCCAGGGCCGCCGGCCCGACCTGTACGCCGGGCTGCGGCTCTATCACGCCGACCAGTACCCGCTGGTGGTGGAGAAACAGGACTACGTGAACCAGCTGCGCAAGCACGCCAAGCTCTTGAAGTGAAAGGTCGGACCATGAAAGCACCCGGGCCCGGTCTGGTGGAAACCGGACGCATGCTGCCGAAACTGGCGAAAAACCCGCTGACGACGGTGGGCGCGTTGCTGGACGGCTACGGCGACGTCGTGCGGGTCAAGGCGGGCCCGATGCTGGTCTACCTCGTCGCTGATCCGGCGATGACCGAGTACGTTCTCAAGGACAACTACACCAACTATCGCAAGAGCCCGATCTACGACGAGTTCAGCATCCTGCTCGGCGACGGGCAACTGACCACCAACAACCTGGAGTACTGGCGCGGACAGCGCAAACTCATCTCCCCGGCGTTCTCCCACTCGCACGTCAAGGGTTTCGCCGACGACATCACCGACAGCGCCGCGGCGATGCTCGACAGCTGGGACGCCGCGGCCGGAGAATTCCGCGACATCTACGACGACTACGTCAAGCTGCTGCTCGCGGTGACCGGCCGGATCCTGTTCAGCATCGACCTGTCCACCGGCACCACACAGGTGACCGACGCGATGCGCGCGGCGTTCGCGCTCATCATGAAGCGGGTGAACGCGCCGGTGAAGCTACCGCAGTCGTTCCCGACGCCGGAGGCCCGCCGGGTCGCGCGCAAGGTCGGCGAACTCGACGACGTGGTGCGCCATCTCATCGACGAACGCCGCCGCGGCGGCGACACCAGCGACGTGCTCACCGCGCTGGTGCGCGCTCGCGACGAGGGCGGGCAGGGCATGCGGGAGGAGGACTTGCTCAACGAGATCAAGACCTTGCTGGTGGCCGGTCACGAGTCACCGGCCAACGCGCTGTCGTGGGCGTGCTACCTGCTGGCCACCCATCCCGAGATCCAAGAGCGACTGGCCGAGGAGGTGCGCTCCGTGATCGGCGACCGCACGCCCACCTTCGCCGATCTGGGGCAGCTCAGCTACTGCCGCATGGTGATCGAGGAGACGATGCGGCTGTATCCGCCCGCCTGGATCGTCGAACGCACGCCGATCGCCGATGACGAGATCGGCGGCTACCACGTGCCCGCGGGCGCGCGGGTCACGTTGTGCATGTACTACATCCACCGCGACAAACGTCTGTGGGACGACCCGGAGCAGTTCCGTCCCGAGCGTTTCGCCGACGCCGCCGTGGCCGAACGACACAAGTTCGCGTTCTTTCCGTTCTCCGGCGGCCCGCGCATCTGCCTGGGCAAGGACATGTCGATGACGGAGATGGTGCTGATCCTGGCCATGACGGTGCAGCGTTTCCGCCTCGAACTCGACGACACCCACCCGGTGGTGCCGCTGGCTTCGGTGAACCTGCGCCCGGAGTTCGGCATCCGCATCCGCCCGGTCCGCCGCGTCACCGAACCCGTCACGACCTGACCTCGCCCGCCGGAGCAGACGTGGCGATCGACGCTGCCGAGGGTTGCCGAAAGGCGTGCCGGACTCCGCGGCGTGCAATGAGTGAGCTGGCCGGTCCAGGCAGCCGCGGGCACCGACCAAACGGGTGGCGCGTCGAGTTCAGCTCACCACCGGTCCTCCGGCCGCCCGAGCACCTGGTGGCTTGGAGCCGGGTCGCCGGGACGGAGGATGCGAGCGGGTTCGGGCCGACCTGATTCTTCCTACGGTTGAGCAGTGCCACTGGGGCGCATTGTGTTGGTGCAGGTTAGGGCACGAGCACGATTTTGCCGTGGGTGTGTCTGCGTTCGAGTTCCGTGTAGGCCTGGCGGACCTGTGTCAACGGGTAGACGTTCGCGATAGGGACTTCGAGGTGTCCGTCGGCGATCAGGTCGGCCAATTCGGCGAGCACCTCGGCGCCTGGCCTGCCGTTGGGCCCGGGTTCGGTCTTGACCCCATACTTCGCGGCTGCTGCGAAATCGATGATGGTGTCGATCCGTTCGATTGCGACGCCGAGAGCGAGGGCCAGTTCGACGTACCCGCCGCCGTAGGTGTCGATGAAGGCATGGACACCGCCCGGTGCGGCGGCCTTGATCCGGTCCATGACGCCGTCACCGTATGCGACGGGGATCACGCCGTGGCTGTGCAGCCACTCGTGGTTGCCCTCGCTCGCCAGACCGATGACCGTGGCTCCGGCACGGCGCGCGAGCTGAACCGCGAACGAGCCGACTCCTCCGGCGGCTCCGGAGACGACGACGCTCTCGCCCTTCTCCAGCTGTACGGAATGCACTGCCCCCCAGGCAGTCACGCCGGCAATGTATAGGCCGCCCGCCACCTCCCATGGGACGTTGCGCGGTTTGGGGGTGAGGTTGTCGACGTCGACGAGGGCCAGCTCGGCCTGGGCGGCCCGCTTCTCGGAGAATCCGATCACCTCGTCGCCGGGCGAGAATCGGTCCGCGCCGGCGCCGATCTCGACGACGACTCCGGCTAGATCGCTGCCCTGTCCGGAGGGAAAGGTCGAGGGAAAGATGTCCGTCATCGCACCGGTGCGTAATGCCGCCTCACCGGGGTTGATGCCTGCCGCTCTTACCTGCACGAGGACCTGCCCTTCCCCGGGCACCGGGCGATCGACCTCCTCGATCCGCAGGACGTCGATTCCGCCGAATTCGTCGTACCTGACTGCCTTTGTCATTGTTTTGCTTCTCCCCCGGCGCGCAATGCGCGGCCGACTTCGGGAACGGGAACGGTTCGCACGGGTGTGCCCGTCACCAGGGCACTGTTCCGGCGTCGTTGAGGAATTCGCCGGTCGGTCCGTCGTCGGGCAGGGTCGCGAGGTGAATCGCGATGGCCGCCCCCTGTTGCGGTGTACGGTCGCCGCTGAAACCGGTGAAGTCGGTGGCGGTCAAACCGGGACAGGCTGCATTGATCAGGATGTTGGTATCACTCAGCTCCTTGACGTACTGGATGGTGACGGCGTTGAGGAAGGTCTTCGACGCCAAATAGGCAGCAGGAACCGGGCCCATGTCGATGCCGGGTGTGGTTTGCAGGGCGAGCGAGCCGACGCTGCTGGACATGTTGACGATTCGCGGTGAGGCCGAGGCGCGCAGCATCGGCAGCATCGCGTTGGTGACGCGGATGACCCCGATCACGTTGGTTTCCACGATAGCTCGCACGGTCGCGGGATCGACCGTGGTCGGTGTCTGCGGCATATCGCCGGTGACGCCGTTGATCGCGGCATTGTTCACCAGGACGTCTAGCCCTCCGGCATGGTCGGCGATCAATTCGGCCGCCGCGGCCACACTCGCGTCGTCGGTCACGTCGAGCGGCACACCGAACGCATCGGTCCCGGCCGCGCGTAGCTTCTCCACCGCGGTGTCGCGGCGTTGCCGATCCCGCGCGCCCACACCGATTCGCCAGCCGAGGGCACCCAGGCCCGCCGCGATCTCGTATCCGATTCCTTTGTTCGCGCCGGTCACCAGCGCGATCGTCTGTTCACTCACACTGCCGATCCTGCTGCGGTTGCGGGTGCGGCGTCCAAGACCGGTCGGGTTGGCGTCGATACCGCACGGGTATCGGTCGTGGTGAGCGCCGGATACGATGACGTGGTGGAGACGCGGGAGATGCGATATTTCGTCGCCGTCGCCGAGGAGTTGCACTTCGGGCGGGCGGCGCAACGGCTCTCCATGGCGCAACCACCACTCTCGCGAGCCATCCAGCAGCTCGAACGGCGGCTCGGAGTCGTTCTGCTGCACCGCACCGCTCGCGCCATCGCCTTGACCGAGGCCGGGGCGGTGCTGCTGCGCGAGGCCCGGACCGCGCTCGACGCGGTCGAAGCCGCCGAGCGCCGCACCCGCCGCGCCGCGGCCGACCAGCCGGGTCTGGTGCTGGTCACCAAGGCCGGCGCGTCCAGAGAACTGTTGTCGAAGCTGCTGGACGCCTACGCCGCCGAACCGGGCGCCGTGGCCGTCGAGGTGACGCTGTGCGGGCCCGGTGAACCGGAAAGCCTGCTGCGCAACGGGCGTGCCGACGTTGCTCTGCTCCACCGGCCCTACGACACGACAGCCGGATTCGACACCGAGGATCTACATACTGAACAGCAGGTCCTGGTCCTGCCTGCGGGTCATCCCCTCGCCGACCGGGCGAATGTGTCGTTCGCCGAACTCAACGCCCAGACGGATCTGCCTCTGCCGCGCTGGCCGCGACGGGATGGAAGTTATCCGGACGGCCCCGGCCCGCAGGTGCGCGACCATACCCAACTGCTCCAACTGATCGCGCTCGGACTGGCCTGCGCGGTCGTGCCCGAGTCGCTGCGAACTCAGCTACGCGACGATCATGCCGTGGTGCCGGTGCCGGACGCACCAGTGGTCACGACCGTCATCGCCTGGCCGCCACACAGCAGATCCAAAGCCGTTGCCGACCTCGTCCACACCGCGACACGCCTCTGACCGGCACACTGCGGCACCCCTGTTCGCCGGCCGCACCGAGTTCACCGCCGCCGCAGGCGCCTCCACCGGCCTGGTCGACAGCCACCGCAACCGTGACACCTTCGGCGACACATCGGTGACCAGCAACCCGTCCAGCTGTGCGCACCGTTGCGGCGTGAGTTCGCGCACCAGCAGGTCATTGGTTTCCCGCTGCGCCTACTCGCGGGCATGAGCCACGTGCTCCACCAGGACCACCGGACCAGGCCCCCGCCAGCACAGATATTGCGCCACCGAGCGCAGGTGATCGGTGCGTGTCTGCCGCTCGGTGGCCGTAGGAACCGATTGCGCTCGCATCGACGTTCAGCTCGGTAGCCAGCCGGGCCACCGCTACCGGCGGCGCCGTCGACACCTTGTCCGGCACGAACCCGAGCCGAGGCAGTGTGCACAGCGCAACAGCTGCGATTACTCCATCGGGTTCGGGCTAGCGCAGATGTTCGAAGAATGTTCGCAGATCGGCTGCCAGTTGAGCCGGCGCCTCCATGGCCGGGAAGTGCAGGCCGTGCTCGAATTCGGTCCAGTGCGCGTCCGGCGGCGCCGGGACTACCTTGCGCACGGTCTCGTCCGCACTGAACACCGCGAAGCCCTGCGGCACCGCGGGCGCTCCCCAATCCGAGGAGTGCGCTTGGTCATAGAGGGTGTGCGCCGCGGTGATGCCCGCTCCGGTGAACCAGTAAAGGCTGACGGTAGTGAGCAATTGGTCGCGATCGATCGGCAAGTCGGTCCATTCCTCGAACTTCTCGGCGATCCACGCCAGCTGCAGTAGCGGCGAATCGACGAGACCGTAACCGATGGTCTGCGGTCGGCTCTGCTGGATCGACAAGTATCCGGAACCCTCCTTGCGGAACGCGTCCATGCGCTCGAGGATCAGCTTGTCGACCGGGTCGTCGGCATCGAGGCGCTCGGCCATTCCGGGAATGAACGTCGCCACATTGGCGGCGGTCAGCGGATCGGTCACGACGTGGACGCCGATGACATGCTCGCTGTCGCGGGCGCCGATCAGGCCGGATATGCCGGCACCGACGTCGCCGCCGTGAACCCCGTAGCGCTGGTAGCCCAGCCTGCGCATCAGCTCGATCCACGCGTTCGCGGTGCGGCCCATCGCCCAGCCGGTTGCGCTGAGCGGAGTGGAGAAGGCATAACCGGGCAGCGACGGCGCGACGACATGGAACGCAGGCCCCTCGGCCGGGTTGACCAAAGGCTCGATGAGGTGGAGGAATTCGGCGACCGAGCTGGGATAGCCGTGGGTGATCAGCAGTGGCGTCGCGTCCGCTCGGCCGGAGCGGACGTGCAGGAAATGAATGCGCTGGCCGTCGATCTCGGTCGTGAACTGCGGATAGGAATTGAGCGCGGCTTCCTGCGCACGCCAGTCGTAGCCCGTGCGCCAATATTCGGCAAGTTCCTTCAGATGGAGCTGCGGTATGCCGCGGTTCCAGCCGACATCGGGCAACTCGGCCGGCCAGCGGGCCTCGGCGAGCCGATGGTGCAGGTAATCGAGATCGGACTGCGCGATGTGGATGCGAAAGGGCTGGATGGCGTCACTCATTGGGGTTCTTTCTGTTGGCTCGGGCGAGCGTTTCGCGCCGGTGAAACATAAGGTAGTTGCCATTGCGGAAAGGCTGGTTCCTCAATTCGGGAGAAGATCGACAAATGATCGAAACCTCGGCACGACTGCTTCGTCTGCTTTCCCTGCTGCAAGCGCGCCGCGACTGGACCGGACCCGAGTTGGCCGCTCGGCTGGAGGTCACCGTGCGCACCGTCCGCAACGACGTCGACCGCCTGCGACGGCTCGGCTATCCAGTCGAGGCTCGGCCGGGTGTCGACGGTGGATACCGGCTGGGTGTCGGAGGTGCGCTGCCGCCGCTGCTGCTCGATGACGACGAAGCGGTCGCGATCGCGATCGGGCTGCGCAGCGCCGCAGCCGGTTCCATCGCGGGCATCGAGGAGACCTCGTTGCGTGCACTGACGAAACTGCGACAGATATTGCCGTCGCGGCTGCGCCGTCGCGTCGACGCCTTCGGGTCGCACACCCTCGCGCTTCCCCCGCGCGGCCCGCTTGTCGACCCGGATGTGCTGACCGTGACCGCCGACGCCTGCCGCGACCATGAACGACTGCGGTTCGACTACCAGACGCATTCGGGGGCCGCCGGTCGGCGTTCGGTGGAGCCGTATCGCCTGATCAACGATCGACAACGCTGGTACCTGATGGCCTGGGACCTCGACCGCGTGGATTGGCGGACCTTTCGCGTCGACAGGATGCAACTCCGCACACCGACCGGCCCCCGCTTCACGCCGCGGCCGCTGCCGCCCGACCGTGAGATCACCGCACGAGTCGCCCGCGGAATCGGCGAGTCGACGTGGCGTTTCCGCGCCAGGGTGATCGTGCACGCGCCCGCGGATCACGTGCGCAGCCGACTCCCGATTCCCGTCGACGTCGAGCCGTTGAGCGAGGACCGGTGCGCGTTCGAACCCGGCTCCGACCATCCGGAAATGCTGGCGCTCTACCTCGGGCTGTTGGGCGCCGACTTCGAGATCGTGGATTCACCCGAACTGGTGCGGGCTCTGCGGACGATCAGCGAGCGCTACCAGCGCGCGCTCGCCCCGTCGTCGGGTCGACGTCGTTGGTCGCCACCGACGGGCGGAGCCTTGTGATGTGGTGCCGAGGTCATGGAGTGGTGCGGTAGCGGCCCGGGGTGGTGCCGATGAGGTTGGTGAAAGCGGCGATGAAGCTGCTGGGGTTCGCCCAGCCGCAGGCGTGGGCGACGCGGGTGGTGTCGTGGCCGTCGGCGAGCAGGACGAGTGCGTAGTAGACGCGGAGTTGGGTGCGCCACTCGTAGAAGGTCATGCCGAGTTCGTTGTGGAACAGTCTGCTGAGGCTGCGGGCGCTGGCTCCGATCGTGCGCCCGAGTTCGGCCAGTGACGTGTTGTCCGCGGGGTTCTCGGAGAGGATCCGCGCGATGGCCTGCAACCGGTCGTCATGGGGTTTCGGCAGCACGAGTGGCTGTTCGTGTGCTTCCTGTAGTTCATCGACGAGGACGCGGCGAAGGCGAGCACGTGCGGCGCGGTCGTGGTCGCGTGGGCTCGTGAGGGTGAGCAGGATTTCGCGGGCGAGGGCGGAGGCCAGGAACACGGCGGGACGGTCCGGCACGAGCCGCGCCTGGGATGGGGGTAGGAAGACGATCCGCATGTCGGTGTCGCCGTGTGCCCGATGGTAGTGCGTGAACTCGGCAGGGGTCCACGCGATTCGATTGGCCGGAACGATCGATGTGCCCCGTTCGGTGTGCACGGACAGGACGCCGCGAGCCGCGTAGACCAGGTGTCCACGCGGATGGGAGTGCACCGAACTCGTTCCCCCCGACGGCCACAGGTGCACCCCTCCGGACGGCCACAGCTGGGATGTCGGGCCGAGCCGGGGAAGTTGGCGGCCAACGGGCATGAGTTGGCATTCTATCGGTAGACGGCCACCCGGTCGCCTGGCGACAGTGGACGCATGCGCAATGACCTCCATTCAGACAGCACCGCCGCTCTGATGCGGTGTGAGACGACGGGTACGACGATGCGAGCCGCGGTCTGTGTCCGGGCGGGTGGCCCGGAGGTACTGGAGATCCGTGAGCTGCCGGTGCCTGCGGTTCGGGAGGGCTGGAGCCTGGTGCGGGTGAAGGGCGTGGGCTTGAACCGCTCGGAGCTGCGAACCCGTCAGGGGCATTCCCCGAACGTGCAGTTCCCGCGTGTGCTCGGGATCGAATGTGTGGGAATCGTGGCAGCCTCGACCGATCCCGTGTTGCCGGTCGGCGCGACCGTCGCGGCGGTGATGGGGGAGATGGGCCGGGAGTTCGACGGCGGCTACGCGGAGTACGCGTTGTTGCCGAACTCGCTGCTGATGCCGGTCACCACCACGTTGCCCTGGGAGATACTGGCCGCGCTGCCCGAGACCTATTTGACCGCGCACGGCTCGCTCGACGCGTTGGGGGTGGTGCCGAACGGCGAGGGGCGGTTGCTGATTCGCGGCGGCACCTCGTCGGTGGGTATGGCGGCCGCGTCGATCGCGTCCGGCCACGGTATCGAGATCACCGCCACCACCCGGCGCCACGACAAGATCGACGCGTTGGCCGCGGCCGGTGCCGACCACGTGCTCGTCGACGACGGTGGGTCGCTGGCGGCGGGTGTGCACGCGGTCTGGCCGGAGGGGCCGGACTATGTGCTGGATCTCGTCGGGGCGCGCACGGCGGTGGACTCCCTGCGCCTGGTCCGCCGGGGTGGAGCGGTGTGCGTGGCGGGCTCGCTCAGTGGCTGGCTCATCCACGACTTCGAGCCGATAGCGATGATCTCGTCCGGAACCAAGCTCACGGCCTTCCACAGCGACAACCTGAAGGGCAGCGCGGGCGCGACCGTGCTGCAGCGCGTCATCGACGAGGTCGAGGCCGGGGTCTATCGGCCCAACGTCGACCGTGTCTTCGGCCTGGACGACATCGTGGCAGCCCACCGGTACATGGAGGACAACCGTGCCGCCGGAAAGATCGTGGTGGTGCCCTGAGCGCTCTGCGGGCTCATGGCCGGTTCCTGGGACGATTGTCAGCGAGCCAGCGCCTGGTCGCGGGGGACAGGGTGCACAGCAGCCCCGTACAGGAGAAAAACAGGAGCGTGCCGACGAAAACCAGGTCGCTGGTACGGCTGTCGCCACCCAGGCTGGCTCCGGCTCCGGCCAAGCCGACCAGCGTGAGGATCCCGGTACCCAGCGCCACGGCGATGCGGCCCGCTCGCTTGCGCCGGAACAGTGCGATCGAGCCGCCGAGCAGCACCAGTGCCATCGTGGTTGAGATCGCCATGGGGGCGAGAAGTTCGAGGGCAACCTCACGCCGCGTCTGGCGGCGACCGTATTCGATGTGCGGGGTCATCAGCTCCATCACCCCGTTGGCGATGATCAGACAGAAGACCAGCCCGAAGCCGAACGCGACGACGGCGCCGATTCGGGGGACGACGCCGGATGGCCGGACCGGATCGTGGATGGGCGTGAGCGGTTGCAGCGGCGGGAGCTGCTCGGCGGGCCACCGAGGCTCCGAAGGCTGGTTCAGCAGGGTCGGGGCCGAACGTGGCCACAGGTCGACCGCCGTGGCCGGGTGGCCGGAGCGCTTGTCGACGAAAGTCCGCGCGGGCGCTGCGGCGGGAGCGTCGCCGCGCAGGGCCGCCGCCGCGGCCACCGCGAAGTCGCCGCAGCTGGCGAAGCGTTCGTCCCGGTGCTTGGCCAGCGCGCGAGCGATCACCTCGTCGAGTCGCGGTGGCAGGTCGGGACGGGAATCGCTCAGGCGCGGCACCGGCTTGGCGATGTGCCCGGCGACGATTTGACCGGGATTGGTCGAGGGGAACGGTGGCTGCCCCGCCAGCATGGTGTAGAGGGTGCAGCCGAGGGAGTATTGATCGGCGCGGTGATCGACCGGCTCACCGGACAGTTGCTCCGGCGAGGCGTAGGCGAGGGTGGCGGTGAACGTTCCGGTGGCGGTCAGTTTGGTATCGGCGTCGAGTATTCGCGCGATCCCGAAATCGGTGAGCACAGCGCGTGTTTCGCGACCGGCTTCCGGCTCGGCGATCAGGATGTTGGCCGGTTTGATGTCGCGATGCAGCACACCTCGGCTGTGGGCGTAGTCCAGCGCCTTCGCCGTATCGCCGACGATCTGCACGACCTGTTCGGGGCGGGTGCTGCGGGGATCGAGCCGCGCAGCGTCGGTGCCACGGACGTACTGCATGGAAATCCACAGGTGCCCGTCCTCGGTGCCGCGATCGTAGACGCCGACGATGCCCGGATGCTCCAGGCGCGCAACGACATTGGCTTCCTGTTCGAACCGCCTGCGCAGCTCCTCGTCCTCGGACACCGCGCGATTGAGCAGTTTGAGCGCCACCAGCCGCGGCAGACGGGGGTGCCGGGCCAGATAGACGGTGCCCATACCGCCTTGCCCGAGCACGCCTTCGATCACGTAGCCGGCGAACGACTCGTGCTGCCTCAACACCGATGGCCCCCCTTCTAGACCCGGCCCACTCGGACCGCAGGCAGCATAACCCTCGGTTCCGAACCGGAGAATCAGCAGCGTTCAGGCTGCGATCGACAAGGCGGTGCCGGACGTCGCGGTGGGTGTTCGCACGCAGGAGCAGGCGGCGCAGCTCGCTCCGCGGATCATCCATCCCCGCCGAAGTGTGTCGGCTGTCGCGAACAAGGATTGCCACGGCGGATCCGATGAGGGATCCACCGGCGGGTTGCGGTTGTCGGCACGGGGGAAGACAGCCACCGGACATGGCTCGATGTCATCGATCGCACAGATCATGTTGTTCAGCAGCGGTTTTCGCTGGCTTGTTCGCCGCCCCGGCTGGGCGCGTGATCCGTGAGGGAAGGCTGTCGATGTCCGAAACAGCTGGTGTAGTGATGATCAGGATAGTTCCGGCGGCCAGCGCGATGCCGGACCACCAGGGCAGAGATGCGGCCCGGGTGTGGCTGAGCAGGGCGGCTCCGAGCGCGGAGCCACCTGTTATGCCGAGTTGGTAGGACACGACGTAGGCGCCGGACGGGACGTCCGGGGCGTCCGGAGCTGCGCGTAGGACAGCGTGTTGCAGGATTACCGGCAAGGCCGCCGCGGCGGCGCCCCACAGCATGACGAGGACGAAGACGACCCAGCGGAGGTGCGCGATGCCGAGCGCTGTCACCGCGCAGGTCAGCGTCGTGGCCACGATGAGAGCGGTGCGACGCGGATGGGTATCGAGTGCGCGTCCGACGAGAGTTACACCGAATAAGCCCGCGATGCCGTATCCGGCCAGAACGACCACCAGCAGCGATCCGCTCAACCCGGTCGGTGCGATCAGTAGGGTCAGGTAGGTGTAGCTCACATAGTGGCCGACGACCAGTGCGGTCGTGACGAGGCAGACTACGAGAACTGCTCCGAGACTGAAGGTGTCGCGGTTGCGTATCTCGCGCGGTGGTGGGGGTGTCGCGGGTAACGCGGCTCGTAGCAGGACCGCGGTGGCGCCGGCCGCACCGGCGAGCGTGAGTGAGGCTGCGCGCCAGCCCAGTTCGTGTGCCAGGCCGGTGGCGATCGGCGCACCGGCGATCAGGCCCAGCGAAGAGCCCGCGAAGACCGCCGCGGTCGCCCGGCCGCGCATTCCGTCCGGTGCGTACTGTGCCGCTACCACGGGGATCTGTGACCACACCAGGCCGTGTGCGATCGCCGCCACGCCGCGTGCCAGTGCCGCGACCGTGAAGTTGGGAGCCAGACCGAATGTCACCTGCGAGAGGGCCAGCAGCACAAGGGAGGCGGTGAGGGCGCGACGCCGGTCCAGCCGCCGACAAGCCCACACCGCCGGCAGCGTCGCCGCCCCGGCCGCGATCGCGTACACCGTGAGCAGGAGCCCAGCCGTGGCGGGGGCCACATGCAATCCCATGGCGAGATCGTTCAATGCGCCGATCGGAAACAGCTCGGCGGTCAGGTACACGAACAGTGCCAGGCCCAGCACCGCCAATCGCCCGTACAGTGCACCGGCCGTGGTCGTTCGCGCTGCCGCCATTCGCGTCATCGCGGCAGGCGGTCCAGGAAGGAGGACACTTCCGCAACCCACGGCCCAGCCTCGGCAGGCGTGAAGATATGTCCGGCCGAGGGGTATTCGATCAGCTCGGCACCGGCGATGCCAGAAGCCAACTGGCGAACGGTATCCGGCAACACGACCCGGTCCTCGCCACTCACGACGACGAGGGTGGGCACGTCGACCGCGGCGAGCAGCGGCCGAATGTCGGTGCGGGTCACCAGCTCTACATGATCGGCGCCGCCGAGGGGGTAGCCGGCGCGGATCTGCCCGACCGCTACCGCGTGCTCGCCCTCGGACACATTTGTGAGCGTTCCAGGTGAGTTGGCGTAGAAGAGCAACTCCGCCAAGGTGTCGAAGTCGCCGCGCTCGGCCAGATGCCGCCACACACGGGCCAGTGCACGTGCCTGCGCGTCCGGATACACCAGCCCGACGGTCAGTACCAGTGCGCTGACGTGCTCGGGATGCCGGGTGGCTGCGGTCACGGCGACAGCAGAACCCAGCGAGAGCCCGACGATCGGAAATCGTTCTGCACCGGCCTCCAAGGCGGTCGCGACCACGGTGTCGGCGAGTTCATCGATCGACAGCGGCGCGGTCGCCTTCGGTGTTTTGCCGGCGCCGGGATAGTAGGGTCCGACGAATCGCCGATCGGCAATGGTGTCGATGAGTGGTGCGAAGTTCTCGCGGACTCCACCACCGGCGCCGTGGGCGAGAGCGACCACCGGACCGGCACCGCTGTCGACGACGTCTACCTTGTCCAACAACTGCTGACGCCGCGTATCGGAAATCATGCCGCGAACCTAAGCGTTGACGTTGGCGTGAAGGTCAAGACGAAATCCGGACCACGCAGGTCACGGCATGCGGATCGGTGAACTCGCCCGCCGCTCGGGCACGACGACGCGCGCGTTGCGCTATTACGAGGAGCAAGGCCTGCTCGCGTCCGAACGGACCGACAACGGCTACCGGGACTACGATGAGGCGTGTCTGATGCGAGTCCGCCAGATCCGGGCACTGCTCGACGCCGGATTCAACTCGCAAACCGTCGCGCAATTGCTGCCCTGTGCCAGCGGCCCGCGCCCACAGCTCGAACTGTGCCCCAACATCGTCGCAGCCATGCAAACAACCCTGCAGCGCATCGAATCCGACTTGGAGACCCTCGGCAGCCACCATGCCGCGGTGTCCTCGTTTCTCGAGGATGAATCCTACTCGGATTCCGCCTGAGAAGATCCGCCCCGGCACCCGGTCGTGGACGGCGGAGGATCCCCACTCCGAGTCATCCCAACGGCTCGACCCGGCGGCGCAGCAGGCAGAATTCGTTCCCCTCCGGGTCGGCCAGCACGTGCCACGATGCGGTGCCGGACTGGCCGATGTCGACCTTCCGGGCACCGGCGGCCAGTAGCCGCTCCAGTTCGGCGTCCTGATCGCGGTCGGTGGGATTCACGTCGAAGTGCAGAGGGAGTTTCCCGTGCTTCGGCTCGACGCTGCGAATGAACACCACTGTGGGCTGCGGCCCGCCGAAGCCGGTTCCGGGTGGACCGATCTCCAAAGCGTCGCCTTCCCAGCCGAGTTCGACATAGCCGAGTACTGCGCACCAGAAGTCCGACAGCCGTTGCGGGTCGGCGCAGTCGATGACGAGTTCGGTGATCCGGCAAGCCATGGACGCGACACTACGCGCGCAAGAAACGTCGGTTCCATAGGCGGCGGACACTCGATCTCGGTCCTCTCGAGTGCTGTCTCGCCCGCGGTTGCGGCTCAGCCGAGCAATTGCCGGCTCAATGCCAGCAGTTCAGCGGTCGACAGGGCTTCTTCCACCACCGGCGGTCGTGGATCCGCCCCCGACGCAGGTGTGGACGGTGGAGCGCCTTGCGGGTACGCGGGAGTGAGGCGGATGTCGAGTTCCGCGGCCAGCAACTCGACGGTGGGGCAGCCCCAGATGACGGCGGCGGGGACGTCGATACCGAGGCGGGCGCCGAGGCGGGCCGACAGCTCCACGGCGTGCACCGAGCCGATCCCGAGCTGTTCGAAGTTCTGCCGGGCGGCCACACGGTCGGGCGCGATACCGACGACTTCGGCGAGTTCGGTGGTGACCAGGGCGGCGAGCGCCGCGACACCAGGTGCGTCGGAACGTCGAGGCTCGCTGGACCCGGCAGACGACGCGATCGCCGCCGAGTGCCGTACGGTCGCGAACGACTCGACAGCTTCGCTCGCGGTCTCCGACGATACGACCGGCGCTGCCTGCGAGTTCGGAATCCACTCGTGAGAGAGGTCGGAGAGGGTGGGCCCGAAGTCCCGCGAAGGCGACGCGGGTTCGGCGAGTGCCTCGCCTGGGGGCTGCGGCTCCGCCCAGTGCCGTTCGCGCTGGAAAGGATAGGTGGGTAGGGAGACCGGGCGGCCGGGCGGGTTCACCGCGGCCCAGTCGGGCTCGACGCCACGCTCGAACAGCGCGCCCGCTGCGTGCAGCAGGTCGCGGTGATCCACCGTGCCGGGACGCAGGGCCGCGGACAACACGACACCCAGCACCGCGTTCTCGTCTCTGTCCGCGTCCGTCGCAGCCCCGTCGAGGTAGGCGTCGAGGAATTCGACGACCTTGTCCACCTCGTCGGTCACTATCGAAATCCGGTGCCGGAAGGCGGTTCTCGTGGCCAGTGTGTGCGCGAGGTCGCCCAAACGGATGTCGGGGTCGCGCACGAGCTGCTCACGCAGCCGACGTGCGTGCTCCCGCAAAGCGGCTTCGGTGCGGGCGGACAGCACCACCAGCCGCTCCGAGACGCCGCTGTCGACGACCGGATCGGGTGGGGGCGCTGCTTCGGCGATGACGTGGGCGTTCGAGCCGCCGAAACCGAACGCGCTCACCGCGGCGCGGGCGGGGGCGTCGTGCCGCGGCCACGCCATCGCGGTGTCGGCCACGCGCACTCCCGTCGCGGCGGGATCGAATCCGGCGGGTGCGTGGTCGAAATGGAGGCTGCGCGGTATCCGGCGATGCGACAGGGCCAGCGCGACCTTCACCAGTCCGGCCATGCCCGCGGCCGCTTCGGTGTGCCCGATGTTGGTTTTGACCGAGCCGACGATCAGCGGTGCGCCGGGGGCTCTGCCGGTGCCGTAAACCTCTGCCAGTGCGGTCAATTCGGCGTTGTCACCGACGGCGGTGCCGGTGCCGTGCGCCTCGACGTAGTCGATCGTCGAGGCGTCCACACCCGCTCGCGCGCAGGCCCGCCGCAATAGCTGCCGTTGACCGTCGGCGCTGCTGGCGGGCATGGAGCGGTGCCTGCCGTTGTTGTTGGTGGCGCTACCCAGCAGGGTGCAGTAGACGCGGTCGCCGTCGCGCAACGCTTGTCGCAGCGGCTTGAGCACGACGACCGCACCGCCTTCGCCGCGCACGTAGCCGTCGGCGGAGGCGTCGAAGGTGTGTGACCGGCCGCGTGCGGACAGCACACCCAGCGCGGACAACCCGATCGCGGTCTCCGGTAGCAGATTCAGTTGCACGCCACCGGCGACGGCCAGCGCGCTCTCACCCGTCCGCAACGCCTGGCAGGCCAGGTGCACCGCCACCAGCGATCCGGCGCAGGAAGCGTTCACGGTCATGCTGGGACCGTCGAAACCCAGGAAGTACGACACCCGGTTGGCGATCACACCCTCGACATCTCCGGTACTGGTGAACGGGGTGATGGCGGTGACGCCCCTGGCGAGTTTGACGGCGCGATAATCGTTGAATTTGTTGGCGAAATACACGCCGGTGTCCGGTACCCGGTCGGGGCGGATCGCCGCGTCTTCGAAGGCTTCCCAGGCCAATTCGAGTGCCAAGCGCTGCTGCGGATCCATATCGGCCGCCTCACGCGGGGTGATCCCGAAGAACTCGGCGTCGAAACCGGCGACATCCGCCACATACCCGCCCGCGACCGACACCGTCTTGCCCACTGCGGCGCGATCGCGCCCGCGGTGGTCGCCGGACCAGCGACCGGGCGGCGGCTCGTCGGCGATCGCGTCGGTCTCCTCGATCAGCAACCGCCACAACGCCTCCGGAGAATCGGCGCCGCCGGCGAAGCGACAGCTCATGCCGATCACGGCGATCGGCTCCGCGCCGACGCGGTCCGGCCGGGAGCGGGCGTGCCGCTTGGTCTTTTTCACGCTACTCACCTGCCCGCGATCCACCGACCGTGCACTCGCGCAACAGGCGGTGCGGTGAATCTGCCGATCTTGTTGTGGGGTAGGGACATGTGCCGGAAACTTTACCTGTGCTGTTTTCCGAAAGCCCCGTTTTCGCTCGGGTGACGTCCGCGCTGGGGGGCGAGGCACGGCGTCGAGAACTATTCCGTTTCGCTTCTGTCGGTGTCGCGGCGTTCACGCTGGACACCGCGGTGTTCCTGACCTTGAAGAGCACTGTGCTCGAGCCGCATCCGGTGACGGCGAAAGTGGTCGCGGTGCTGGCGGCGATCACGCTGTCCTATGTGCTCAACAAGCAGTGGTCCTTCGACGAACGCGGCGGGCGGCGCGGTCATCACGAGGCCGCGCTGTTCTACCTGGTCAGCTTCCTTGCCGTCGCGATCAACACCGCGCCGCTGTGGGTGTCGCGGTACGTGCTGCATCTCGAGGTGCCCGAGGTCTCCCGCTTCACCCAGAACGTGGCCGACTTCGTGGCCGCGCAGCTGATCGGCACCGCGCTGGGGATGGTGTTCCGGTTCTGGGCCTTCGTGCGGGTGGTGTTCCCCGACAAGGTCCAGCCGCCTGATCCGGTGTGAGTTCCGATCACCCTGATGACAACCCTGTCACGGCTGATCGCGCACCGTGCGGGCCGCATCGCCGCGCCGCGACACCCCGTCGGCACGTTCGCCCTGCCGCGCAGGTGGTAGGAAAGGGAGCGTGTCCGCAACTGGCGAAGGATTCGACCCGAACAGAAACTCCCGCGCGGTGTCGGAAGTGGTGGAGCTGGTCAGCACGCTGATCCGCTTCGACACCTCCAACACCGGCGACCTGGCCACCACCAAAGGCGAGCGCGAGTGTGCGCAGTGGGTGGCCGACCAACTGCATCAAGCGGGGTATGTCACCGAGTACGTCGAGTCCGGCGCGGACGGGCGCGGCAACGTCTTCGCGCGACTGGAGGGCGCCGACCCGAGTCGCGGCGCGCTGATGATCCACGGGCATCTGGACGTGGTGCCCGCCGAGGCCGCGGACTGGAGCGTGCATCCGTTCTCCGGTGCGGTGCGCGACGGCTACGTGTGGGGCCGCGGCGCGATCGACATGAAGGACATGGTCGGGATGGCGCTGGCGGTGGCCCGCCAGTTCAAGCTCGAGGGCACGGTGCCGCCGCGCGATCTGGTCTTCGCCTT
This sequence comes from Nocardia sp. NPDC004260, assembly GCF_053603155.1. NCBI lineage: Bacteria > Bacillati > Actinomycetota > Actinomycetes > Mycobacteriales > Nocardiaceae > Nocardia > Nocardia sp. NPDC004260. The sequence goes on from NZ_JBSGEZ010000005.1 coordinate 73,508, forward strand.
CCTCGCCGACGAGGAGAACGGCGGCAAGTGGGGGTCGCAGTGGCTGGTGGACAACCGCCCCGATCTATTCGACGGCGTCACCGAGGCGGTGGGGGAGGTCGGCGGGTTCTCGCTGACCGTGCCGCGGCCCGACGGCACCGAACGCAGGCTGTATCTGGTGGAGACCGCCGAGAAGGGCCTGGGGTGGATGCGATTGCGCGCCAAGTCCCGTGCGGGCCACGGCTCGTTCCTGCACGAGGACAACGCGGTCACCATCCTCGCCGAGGCGGTGGCGCGGCTGGGCAAGCACACCTTTCCCCTGGTGCTGTCGGATTCGGTGGCCGCGTTCCTGGCCGCCGTCGCCGAGGAGACGGGTCTGGAGTTCGATCCGTCCGGCCCCGACATCGAGGGCCAGCTGGCGAAGCTGGGCACCATTTCCCGCATCATCGGCGCCACCTTGCGCGACACGGCGAACCCCACCATGCTGCAGGCCGGGTACAAGGCCAACGTGATCCCGCAGACCGCCGAAGCGGTGGTGGACTGCCGTGTGATTCCCGGACGGCAGGCGGCGTTCGAGCGGGAGGTGGACGAGCTGATCGGCCCCGACGTCGAACGCGAGTGGATCACCAAGCTCGACGCCTACGAGACGACCTTCGACGGCGATCTGGTCGACGCGATGAACAACGCCGTGCTGGCGCACGATCCACGCGGCCGCACGGTCCCCTACATGCTCTCCGCAGGCACGGACGCGAAGGCGTTCGCGCGCCTGGGTATTCGTTGCTTCGGTTTCGCGCCGTTGCAGCTGCCGCCGGAGCTGGACTTCACCGCCTTGTTCCACGGCGTCGACGAGCGGGTGCCGGTGCAGGCCCTCGAGTTCGGCACCCGCGTGCTGGAACACTTCCTTCTGCACAGCTGATCCGATCCGGAAGAGAGGTTTCATGACCTACAACCCCTACGACGCGCTGCCGAAGGTGCCGTCGTTCACCCTCACCTCCGACGACGTCACCGACGGGCAGCCGTTCAAGAACGAGCAGGTCAGCGGCATCTTCGGTGCGGGAGGCCACGACATCTCCCCGCAGCTGTCCTGGTCGGGTTTCCCCGCGGAGACCGAGAGCTTCGCGGTGACGGTGTACGACCCCGACGCGCCCACCGCCTCCGGCTTCTGGCATTGGGTCGTCGCCGATATCCCCGTGAGCGCGACCTCCCTGCCCGCGGGCGCGGGCAGCGGCGAAGAGGGCGGCGCCATGCCGACCGGCTCGATCACCCTGCGCAACGACGGCGGCTTCCACGGCTTCGTCGGCGCGGCCCCTCCGCCCGGGCACGGCCCGCACCGCTACTTCATCGTCGTACACGCCGTCGACGTCGAGAGCCTGGGCATCGATGAGACCGCCAGCCCCGCCTACCTGGGCTTCAACCTGTTCTCCCACACGCTGGCTCGTGCGACCCTGATCGCCACCTACGAGCAGAAGTAGGAACCGCCGCACGATCGTGGCCCTGAGCGAAACGCTCGGGGCCACGGCGCTTTCTGCTGGCAGCGCTCATGCAACAGGAATTCGCGGGCGTGAATCGGCCTGCGCCGTCGCAGAATCGCCCTATGGACATCTCCGAAGCGGTCCGAGGCGCGCGCCTGCTCGCTGCCGATATCGAACGGTCCCTCGGCTTCTCGGCAAAGCTCGGCACCGAGTACCCCGAACGGTGGCGCCGCTTCCACGAGCTGGCGGGGCGTCCGATCCCGAGAGCATTTCGGTGCCGGAGGTCGGCACGGCCATAGCCCTGGATCCCAGCGACCTGGGCAGTACGACGCCGAAGGGTTCGCGATGGAGCTCGTGCAGGTTCTGCAGGACGATATCCAGATCCACCTGCGCGAGCCGTGGCCGAGGGATCCCGCCGCGAGCGGCCACGCCCTGGCGGCGACCGAGCGGGGCTGGCAGAGCACGGTGGATCGCGCCCATCTGGTTCCGTACGGCGAACTCGAACCGGCAACTTGATTCGACCAGTCGGTATTCCCAGCGCTGACCCGTTTCTCGTCGCGCCCTGGCCGTTCGCAGGCGCTACGCTGCCGCTGGACAGCCGCCCAAGTGGGCGCGTGAGGGATCGATGAGGGTAAGAACTTGATCATTCGCACCGAAACGGCCTGGGTGCTCTTCTTCGCCGGGCTCATCTTCCTGTGGGCGCTGGCGCTCGGCGTGTGGAAGTGGCAGGCGATGACCACTTCGCCGGACGGTCTCGCCCACCCCTACGTCGACATCGCCCACCGGGCCGCGTTGCTGTATTCGTTCGCGACCGGATTGATCGCGTGGTTCGTCGAGCTGTCGGGCTGGCCGACCGCGGTGAACGCCACCGCGGCAGGGGCCATCATCCTGCTGTTCGTGGTGACGATCGCGAACTACATCCGGCTCGGACTACAGCGCGAGACCGACAACCAGATGCGCAACCCGCCGCCGTCGATGCGTTTCGTCCTCGCCGCCTTGATCGTCGGTGAGATCGGCGGATTCGCCGTGCTACTGGTCGGCTTCGCCGTCGAGCAACTGAGCTAGCCAGGCAAATCCCGGGCAAGCCGAGCCTTCCAGCCCGCTGCTGCGCGGTCAGGCCGCGAGCAAGGATCGGGTGCGTTCGGCGAAGTCCGCGACCAAAGGATGTGGACCGAAAGCGACCATGCGCCGCTGGATGTCGCGCACGGCTTCCACGGAGCGAGAGGACTTGACCTTTCGGGCGAGATCCAGTGTCCGCACGCCGGTGGCGTGAGCGGCCTCGAGGTCGCGTCTTTGCAGGTGGGTGACCGCGAGCGCGGCGTGCGAGAGCGCTCCTCGCCGTGCACGGTCCTGCGCACGGGCGTAGGCGATCGATCGGCGGGCGTGCGATGCGGCCTGTTCCGTCTGTCCTAGGTCGCGAAACGCGTTCGCCCACTCACCGCAGATGTATGCCTGATCGATGAACAGTGCCCATTCGGGTTCACGATCGGGCTCGACCCGAGCGAACGCGTTTTCCGCGGCGTTGATCGCACGCGCCGCACCTGCCTTGTCACCGATGACGGCGAGCGAGCGAGCCTCCAAGGTCCACAAGTCCGCGAGGCAAGCGGGCGCGTCCACCTTCGCCAGGCCTTGGCGACCCGCCTGGGCGAGGCGTCGGCCTTCGTGCGGATGCCCGAGCAAGGTCGCCTGGTCGGCCAGTCCGGCGAGGATGTGCGCGCCGAGCGCGGGATCACGTGACTCTTCGGCCAAGCGCAGCGCCTGGATCAGATACCGCTGCGCCGTGCCGCGCTCACCGTTGTCGAACGCCATCCATCCGAGCAGGTAGGTCTGTTCGGCCGCCGCACCGCACCGCACAGCGCCACGCGGACGTCTTCTGCGCGCGCCGCAGCAGCGGGTACACGTGCTCGTTCATGTAGGCCGCCAGCACCAGCCGCCCCGAGCCACCGCCCTGGAAGATATCCATCTCTTGGAATGTGCCGAACATGTTCTTCACCGCGGTGACGTCCTCGAGCCGTACTCGCCGACGTTCATCCGGTAGCTGATCCAGAGTGTTCAGCAGCCAGTCGCGGGATGGCCCGATCGCCGCGACGGCGGCGAATGGAGCTGTGGCAAGGAGCTTCCTGCGATCCACGTCTGCCCTCCCGAGATCTGCGACCGCTTCCAGTGTCCGTATCCACGATGGGTGGTAAACGAGGGCTCGGTCAACGGTCGGCATCTGCCCAGACCGAGGGTCATAGGCGTCACGCGATATTCGAAGCGCGCCGAGAACACCAGCACGGCCCGAGCCGTCATTATCGCGGTCACCCGCCGCGTTTCGATTCGGCGTCGTCCGCCCGGGTCAGCTCTCTTCGCTGAGCTCTACGTCGCTGCCGTCTTCGACTCATGATGGCGCCCAGCCACACACCGGTCCGCACGCGAAGCTCGGCTCTCATGGGCGAATACGTGCCGTGGCGGGCCGACCGGAGGAACGGGGCGGCTGTGTTGATAGAAGTGGCGTCAGCGGGGTAGCTCGGTAGTGGGTCGGGATTCATCCGATACAGGAGGACGACGATGATGACCTTGGATCAGATTATGGCCATGGCGCGTGCCTGGTGGAACCAGATGTTTCCCTGCATGCCGATGATGTGATCCATCACCGCTGAACGCGAAGCTGCGGCACGAATCAGCTATTCGTCCAGCAGCTTCGCGTTCAGCCCGGCCACCACGGTCGGGTGCCGCTAGATCTTTGCCAGGCTGAACTGCATGACGTCGATATAGCCTTACCGGAAGAAGTCGGCGCAACCGTTGAGATACCGCAGGTGCTGTCGTAGGTCTCCGGTGAGGTCATCGCGATCGCCTCTACACGGCGGGTCTGCAGCGCGTGCGCCCAGTGTCGCAGCGTGATCGCATAATGCGGGCCCAGCGCATGAACCCGCTCGACTGCGAACCCGGCAGTTTTCGCGTGATCGAGCACTTCATCCGCCAGGGGCAGCTGGCCGCCGGAAAGATCTCATGCGCGATGTTCTCACCAGCGGTCCGCCTCCTTCGCCGGCAACGAGCCGCGCTCCACACTCGTGGACCTCGACGGCAGCCCGGTCGCCGGACTGCGCCCCGAGACCCCGGCGGCCGAAATCCTCACAGCGGCAACGACACGAGTCCACAAGGTCCGGTGAACACCGCACGGCCGGGCATCCGGCGCCGGGTAAGTTCGATGGACCGCCGATCCGAACAGGAGTCAGCAGTGCCCATCGAGCACGAAGCCAAGATCCTCTACATCGACCCCATCGCATGGCACATCATCGACAAAGGCGGCCGGAAACCCGGCGAGCGCACCGTTACGTCTACGATATCGCGCCGGGCGATGACTCGAAGTGGATCCGGTTGCGCGACAACGGCGATGGGACCACGCTCGCCGTCAAGCACATCACCAGCGACGCCATCGACGGCACCCACGAAGTCGAGGTGAGCGTCGACGACTTCGCTACCGCCAATGCCCTGCTCGAGATGCTGGGTTTCACCGCGAAGTCCTATCAGGAGACCAAGCGGGTCAGCTTCGTCCTCGACGGCGCGCAGCTCGAAGTAGATGCCTGGCCGCGGATCCCGCCGTATCTGGAGATCGAAGCCGCCACCAAGGATGAGGTGATCCGGATCGCCGAGCTGCTCGGCTACACCGAAGCCGACCTCACCGGCGAGAACACGATCAAGCTCTACGCCCGGCACGGCATCGACCTCAATACTGTCCGCGAACTACGGTTCTGAGCGTCGCGTCGCGCGTGGCGGCAGTCGCATGACGGGTGGCCACGATCATCGCCCCTGGGGCCCGGAACCACAAAAAGCGCTGTGGACCCAGGCGTGATGCCCTGTGCCCACAGCGCTTTTCGCCGGACTACTTGACGCTGACCACCTGATCGGAGGGCTCCTTGGCGTACAGCGCCTCGATCTCCGCGCTGTACTTGGCCGCGATGGGCGCGCGTTTGAGCGACATCTTCGGCGTCAGTTCGTCGCCGCCGGGTTCCCAGACCGCGCCCAGGACGGTGAAGCGTTTGATCTGTTCCACGCGCGACAGTTTGGCGTTGCCCGCCTGGACCGCGGCGAGTACTTCGTCGACGATCTGCGGCCGGGCGGCCAGGGCGGCGATGTCCTCGCCGGTGGCGTCGAGTTCCTTGGCGCGCAGGGCGGCGACGTCGGGGTCGAGCACGATCAGGGCGGCGATGTAGGGCTTGGCGTCACCGATGGCCACGACTTGACCGATCAGCGAGGAGGCGGCCTTCACCGAGTTCTCGATGTTGCTGGGAGCGATGTTCTTGCCCCCTTCGTTGATGATCAGTTCCTTCTTGCGGTCCACGATCCGCAGGTAACCGTCGGCGTCGAAGGTGCCGATGTCGCCGGTGTGCAGCCACCCGTCGGAGTCGATGGCCTCGGCGGTCTTGTCCGGCATGTTGCGGTAGCCGCGAGTGACGATCGCGCCGCGCACCAGCACCTCGCCATCGGCGTCCAGTCGCACCTCCACGCCGTCGCCCGCGCGCCCGACCGAACCGGGGCGGGGCTTGTCCAGTTCGGTGTAGGTGCCCACGCCGGTAGTTTCCGACATGCCCCACACCTCGCTGACGGTGAAGCCGAGGCCGAGGAAGTACTCCAGGGTCTCCGGCGGGATGGGCGCGGCGCCGGAGGAGGCCACCTTCAACTGATCCAGGCCCAAGGCGTGGCGCAGCTTGGACAGCACCAGCGTCTCGGCGATCCGATGCTGCGCGCTCAGCAGGGGACTGCGTCCTTTGCCCGCCAGATCGGCGCGCGCGGCGGCGATTCCGGTGCTGATCGCCCAGTTGGCCAGCGCTTTCTTGACCGGGCTCGGTTCTTCGGCAAGTTTGCCCTCGACACCGGCCTTGATCTTCTGCCAGACGCGCGGGACACCGAAGAAGCTGGTCGGGCGCGCATCGGGCAGGGCGGCGGCGACTTCGCGGGGGTCGGGGACAGTGGTGATCTGGATGCCGGTGAGCAGGTTGAGCGCGTGGGCGGAGATCCGGTCGGCGACATGCGCGGCGGGCAGGTAGGACACCACCCGGTCGTCCAGGCCGACCTGCAGCGGGCCGCTGACCAGGACGATGATCTGGGCGAGCACATTGCGGTGGGTGATCTCCACACCCTTGGACGGTCCGGTGGTGCCGGAGGTGTAGATCAGGGTCGCCAGGTCGTCGGCGCCGACGGCCTGCCAGGCGGCGTCGAAATCGAAGTCGGCGGCGGGCGCGGCCTCCACCTCTTCCAGGGTGACGGTGCCCTCGGCGGGGCCGTCGACCAGGATGATGTGGTCGACCGGCACGCCGGAGGCGGTGATCCGGTCGAGGAAAACCTGTTCTGTCACAACGATTTTGTTGCCCGCGTTGGTGAACAGGTGGGTGATCTGCTCGGGGGAGCTGGTGTTGTAGACGGAGAACGGGGTGGCGCCCAGATGCAGGGCGGCGGTGTCGACGAGATTGAACTCGGGGCGGTTGGTGAGCATGATGCCGACGGTGTCGCCGTGGCCGACGCCGAGCCCGGCCAGGCCCGCGGCGATCGAACGCACCCGTTCGGCGTACTCGCGCCAGGTGTACTGCTGGGTGCCGCCCACCTTGCGCAAGGCGATCTGGTCGGGGCGCAGCCGCGCGGTCTCCTGGAATGCGGCGGGAACGGTGTACACCGTTTTGCCCGACTGATGCGCGTATCCGATTTCTGTTGTCGTCATATCCCTGTTCCCGATAGCGCTGGCATGAACCGGGCGCCGGTCTGCGCCGGCGCCCGATCCAGGACTCGAAGTCGTGACACAGCGCGATGAAGGCGCTGTCGGTCCTACGAGTGAGTCGCGCCACATGTGGCGCGACTCACTCATGGTAGCCACAGGCGGGAAGCCGGGTGGGGCAAACTTCAACAATCCTTCAGGCACCGATCAGATCCGGCGCGGCGCCGGGCCCTGGACGCGGACGGACGTTCTCACCGGGTGCGAGCACGACCGCGTCCACGGCCCCCCGAAGTTCGCCGGTGGAATCGCTGTCGTGCTCGTCGAACGCCCACGGCGCGGAGTCTGTCGGGATCCAGTGCTTGCGCCGGGTGCGCTTGGCCTCGAGGTACTCGCGGGCGCGTTCGCTCAGCGCCCGGGTCCGCAACGGCACGGGAGTGACCCGCAACCCTTCCTGCCGCAGGGCCTCGACCTTGGCGGGATTGTTGGTCAACAGTTGCACCGAACGCAGTCCGAGTTCGGCCAGTGCGCGGGCGGTGGCCACGTAGGTGCGCCCGTCGGCGGGGTAGCCGAGGGCTTCGTAGCTGGCGAAGGTATCCGCGCCCGAGCGCTCGCTTTGCCGGTAGCCCAGCGCTTTGGCGATCAGGCCCGCGCCGCGGCCCTCCTGTTCCAGGTAGACCAGCACGCCCGCGCCCGCGGCCTGGATGAGATCCAGCGCCTTGTCCAGTTCCGGCCCGCAGTCGCAGTCCTGCGACCGCAGCGCCTCTCCGTAGAGGCAGCGCGAGTGCACCCGCACCAGGCAGCCGTCGGCGACCGCGCCGAACAACAGCAGGTGCCCCTTCTCGCCCTCCCCGGTCAACTCCACCACCCGAACTCGCAGATCATGCCCGTTGCGACGGAACCGATGCTCGGTGTCGGCAGGATCCACAACTTTGGTCAATGCTCCTCCGTAGCGAGTTTGTAAATTCGCTCGACCTCACTCACCAGTGGCATTGCCGCGGGGACATCCCCGATCGATTGCGTCGCCACCATTGCGGCGGTCGCCCAGACGTAGTCGTTGCGTTCGGCGGGGCGGCGCGTCGAAACGAGACGATATACCAGGGCGGCGGAGAAGGCAGCGTGAGCGCCCACCGAGTCCTCCAGCGCCGTCGGGAAAGGCTGGAATCGGTCGCTGACCTGGTCCGACCACACCTCGCACCGGAAATCCTGGATCGCGCAGACCGCGCCGACGCCGAGCGCGCGCAGCCGTGTGGCGGTCGGCTCGCCACACCGGGTCGCGTCATCGCCCGCCATCGCCAGCGCTTGCAGGTCCTTGTCGCCGCCGACGAGGTAGTCCACCGCCCCGAGATGCTGATACAGGTACTGCGGGCGTTCCAATCGCGGCGCCGGATGCACCACCACCAGCGGCCGCCGCGGCAGTTCGCGCAGCTGCCCCATGATCTGCTCGATGACGCCGGTGGGTTGCTCAAACGTCAGCAGCACCGCGTCCGCGGTGGCGATCGCCGACCGGATCGCGTCGGTGCGCAATTCCTGCGCGCTCAACCGGATTCGCTCGTCCTTGCAGCCGATCGTGCTCGCCGCGCCGGTGCGGGCCACGATCACCGCGGTCACGGGTGTCGGGGCGAAAGGCACCACCTTGACGAGTTCGGTCTCGACGCGTTCGCTGCGCAGGTATTCCAGGATGCGATCGCCCGCGTCGTCGTCGCCGACTGCCGAGATCAACCGCACCCGCAGCCCCAGCCGGGCCGCGGCGACGGCACGGGTGAGGCCCTTGCCGCCGGGATGCTCCCGGTAGCTGCCGCGCGCGGTCGCGCCGGAGCCGGGGATACGGTCGACCACGTACATGTGGTCGATGACCGCGTCGCCGATCACCGTGACCACACCGCGGTCGTCCACCGGGACCGTTTCGGCCGCAGCGGTTTCCGCCGAGACACCGAAATCGACGACGTGCGCGCCGTCGAACACCGATGCCGTGGCCAGTCGCGCGGCCAGTTCGGTGAACGCCCGGCGCTCGGGAGCGCCACGCAGTGAGCGCACCGTGAGTGTGCCGGGAATCGGTTGCGCTCCAAGGGCTTCGTGCAACACCGCCCATCGCTCGGCGAGATATTCGCGCCGCTCGCCCAGGTCCGGCGCGTAGAGCCGGGCGGGATCCACTCCGGTAGGCGGGTTTTCGCGCAACAGCCCCAGCGACAGTTCCGCGTCGACGACGAGCCGGTGGGTGGGCTCCAAGCGCAGCGCCATTTCGCGCACCAGCGGCAGCACCGCCTCTTCCCGGTCGACGCCCGCACGTCGGGCGTACTGCCGCACGGCCAGCAGATCCAGCAGGGGTAGTACGTCGATCTCGGTGTTGCGCAACCGATCCGAGCTCAGGCCGGAGCGTTTGCACAAGCGGGTGAGGATATTGCGAACGGCAACCATTCCCGAATCCTGCGGGACCATGGCGATGCCACCCTCCTCTATCGGCGCGACACCGGGCCGTCGCGCGCATGTTGGCCACGCAAATCGGGTTTAGCCAGCGGGCAAATTGTCAATTACCAAATTACAACGGCAATTGCGCGCGGGGAGCGGCAAATGCCACACTGTATGTGGCGATCCCCATCGCACCACCAGGCACATCGGGAGGGCTGGTGATGAGAATGATTCTTCAGATACGGCAGCCGCGACGGCGACGGCAACACCGCTCCGGCGGATCCGATACCGAGCTGGTGCCCAAGCGGGTGAGGGACTGAACCAGCCGCCGGACACTCCCCGCGGCAACGCACCGGTCATCACCGCCTCGCGGCGGTACGCCGACCACACGCCGTAGCGCCCCCGGCCTCTCGGCCCGAGGGCCCACTCCGTTTCCTGAACTCCGCAGCCGTGGCACCTGCCACCGCGCCGATCCAGCCTCGCACGCCACCATCGGCGCGCGACGCCCACCGACTCGCCCGATACCGCGGTGCCCCCGGCCGCCGCACAGCGAGCCACCCTCTGGACCACCCGGCCCGGCATCGGACCTCTCCGGCCCGGGCACACCCACCCCCGCGCCCGCCGGACCGGCGGAACACACGATGCGGCGCCTCCACCGCGCCGCACCAGCGGATGCACGACAGGAGGCATTCGTGATCATCGAACTCAGCACCCTGGAGCCGGCCTCACTCCACCTGTTGCACCGGAGACCGCGATGACCATACACACCACCGAATGGACGATGACCAGTGACATAACCCCGGAATCGGCCTACCGCGACACCGACGCGACCGACAGCTGGCGGCTGAGCTGGCTACCGGACCGGCGGCTGACCCGGGGCCAGGCACTGGCCGGGATGTCTTTGGACGAACTGCTCAGCGACCCGCACGTCGTGCACGACCGCATGACCCAGGCCCGCGTCGAGGCCTATGCCGACCAACTGGGCATCTTGCGCGACCACGCGGTGATCCTGCTCGCCAAGCGAATGGCCGCTCGGCTGGGCCAGCAATTGCGGCCGAAGGGAGATCCGGCACCGCCGGGGCATCGACCGCGATCCCGGCGAGTGCGCACCCGCACTGCCGAACCACCGTTCGTGCTCGGCTGACTCACCTGATTCAGGCGTGGGCTTTGTGCTCCGCGCCGACGGCCTCACCGATGCTGCGATAGCCCCCGGCACGCAACCGCTGCGCCAGCCCACGATGGATCCTGCGCATCCAGAACGGGCCGCCGTAGATGAAACCGGTGTAGCCCTGCAACAACGTCGCCCCGGCCAGGATGCGTTCCCACGCCTGGTCGACGGTTTCGATACCTCCGACCGAGATCAGCACCAGCCGATCACCCACCCGCCGGTACAGCCGCCGCAGCACCTCGAGCGAACGGTCGGCGACCGGCGGACCGGACAAGCCACCCGCCCCCATGGCGGCCACCTGCGCCGCGTCGGTGCGCAGACCGTCCCGGCGGATGGTGGTGTTGGTGGCCACGATGCCCGCCAAGCCGAGTTCCACGGCCAGATCGGCGACCGCGTCGATGTCCTCGTCGGACAGATCCGGCGCGATCTTCACCAGCACCGGCACCCGCACACTGTCCAGCACCGCCCGCAGCAGCGGCCGCAGCGATTCCACCGCCTGCAGATCCCGCAGGCCCGGCGTGTTGGGGGAGCTGACGTTGACCACGACGAAATCGGCCAGCGGCCCCAGCAGCGCGGCGCTGGTGGCGTAGTCAGCGGCCGCGGCCTCGGGCGCCACGATCTTCGTCTTGCCGATGTTCGCGCCGATCGGCACCCCACCGCGCCGGGCACGCAGCCGTTCGGCGGCCGCGGCGGCGCCGTGATTGTTGAACCCCATCCGATTGATCAGAGCGCGGTCGGCCGGCAGCCGGAACAGCCGCGGCGCCGGATTGCCCGGCTGCGGCTGCGCGGTCACGGTGCCGATCTCGGCGAAACCGAACCCCAGCGGCGCCCAGGCATCCACACCGTCGGCGTTCTTGTCGAAACCGGCGGCCAGGCCCAGCGGCGCGGGGAACTCGACCCCGAATGCCTCGGCGCACAGGATCGGATCGCGGCTGACGAGGACCTTGCTCATCGCCCAGCGCAGCGGCGCGAGCCGGGCGGCCAGCCGCATGACCGCGAAGACCAGGTGGTGGATGCGTTCCGGCGCGACCAGGAACATCAGTCGGAGTAGCAGGGCGTACATCGGCTCACATTCCGGGTTCGGGCTGGGGTAGTAGTGCGGATTTTCGCCGCCGCAGCAGCACCCGCCTGCTGCCGTCGGTGTAGGCGCGCACCCGCGAGAGTTCCCAGCCGCCGAACTCCGCCTGGATCGCCAGCCGCATGGACGCGGTCACCCGCGTGACATCCGGTGGCAGCCGCAACGGCACGTACTCGTAGTCGTCGCTGGTGGTTTCCCAGCCCGCGGGCAGTGCGCGCCCGCGCCCCCGATGCGCTGCCGGTTCGGTGGATGCCGCGGGATCCTCGTCCGCGTGCGGTGTCAGAGCCATCAGTGCCCTCTCTTCCGATCGTCCGCACCGATCCGTTGCAGACCGTCGCCGGTCGCGGACCCCACGAACAAATCACCGGTGCGTTGCTCGACAGCCACCGAGTTCGGTTGCCTGACGGTGGCGTAGCGGCCCACTTCCTTCGGTATACCAGTCGACAGGTCGAATCCGACGACCTCGTTGCGCTGCGTGCACGTCACCCACACGGTGTCCGACCGCTGATCGTAGGCAAGTGCGTAAGGCGAAGATCCTACCGGGAAACGCTGCCGCAACACGAGCGGTCCCGCGGTGTAGACCAGCAGTTCGCCGCCCGCGGTGTCGGTGACCACGAACCGTCCGCGCGTGTCGCCGATCAGCTGCGTGGCCCCATCACCGGCGCGCAGCGCCAATCCGGGGCGCTGTTCGCCCGGCTCGAGTTCGAAAATGGCGGTCTGATGCCGGTCGAGCACGGTCAGCTTCCCCTCGGCCTCGGCCAGCACGTCGGCGGAGACGAGCCCGGACACCGTGCGGGTCACCGCACCGTCAGGTGCCAGGTCCAGCACCCGGCCGTCGGCGGTTCCGACCAGCAACCCGCCGTCGGGGCGTGCATGTACCGACCGCACATCGCCGTCGACGGCCACCGCGGACACCGCCCCGGAGGCGAGGTCCACCCGTAGCACCCGCCCCGGTGCGGCCGCCAGCATCTCACCCGGCTTGCCCGGGGTGAGACCGCTGGCGCGATCGGGCAACGTCACCGTGCGCACCACCGGCGCGGCTGCGGCGGGATCGAGCACGGTGAGGACCGAGCCGTCCAGACCGGCCAGCAACCCGCCGCCGTAATCGGCTTGCAGCTCGGCCAGCGGACCGGCGGGCAGCACCCGCCCGACCGGCGGCGTCGTGACCGCAGGCGCGACCGCGGGGGTGGCCGGTTCCCTGGTCGGCAGATCAGGGCCGCCCGAGCCGGAGGAGCAGCCGGCCAGCAGTACCAGCACCGCCGCACCCGCGAACACCGAGACGAGCGAGCCGCGAGGGCGCATCCACCGAACTCCTTCTACCGACGAATTTTCCGCAACCTCACCATCTGACCATGATGCGGCAACCAACCGACCGACCGGGGTGGCGGCTCGAGCGGAATGTCGGCGGCGGCGGCTACGGTGGAGACCACACTGTCCGATACAGGGAGATCCGGGTTGAAAGCCGACCATACGTCGGGATTTGTCATCGACGACATCACCGTAGGCCCCCACGCGCACGGCTTCGGCACCACCGCCGAGGGCCACCCGTTCGCGTTCCGCACGGTCCGCGCCACCCTGACACTGGAGATCTACCGCCGCGATCTGGGCGATGCCGTCCCGGGCCCGGAGGACGTGCTCGCCACCGCCGACGCCACGGTCACCGACATCGACCTCGACGACGAGCGCAGTGTCGCCGCCCTGGTGCGGGATATGATCCCCGACACCGCGGCGATCGAGGCCGCCGCGGGACGGGACGTCACGACCGTGCGTGCCCTGCTGGGACGGATCAGCTCCGTCATCGAAGGTATGTAGGAAGTGATGACCCACACACCACTCGCCCGCGTCGCGCTCGCCGCCGCCGGTCTGCTGCTGACGGCGGTCGTCGCCGCGTGCGACACCGGAACCGACGAGGCCGCCGTCGATGCCGCCCGGTCCTCGGCGAACGCGTCGCTGTCGTCCTCGATCGCCGTGTCCTCCCGTGCCGCCCACCCGCCGCTGCCCACCGCCGCCGACCTGGACGCCCAGATCAAGCGGGCACTGGACCCGGCGCTGCCCGACAGCGAACGCACCGCCCTCATCGAGGACGGGGAATCCTTCCGCCAGGCCATCCCCGACATGTACAAGGCGCTGCAGGACAACCCGCGCGCCGTCTACGGCGTCACCGATCCGGTGTTCGACAACCACGACGGCACCCTGACCGCCACCATGCGGCTGGACAAGGACGGCACCGGCGCCGCGGTCCGTACCACCGTCGTGCACTTCGTGCTCGTCGACGGCAAGTGGAAGATCTCGCGCACCGACCTGTGCGGCATCCTGCGCTCGGCCGACTACCGCACCCCGGCCTGCGGCTGACCCGCGACGCGATGCGCCGTTCCGGATCACTGCGGTGGGGGCGGTGGGTCCACCGCAACCGCTACCTCGTTCTCGCCCTGTTCGTACTGTTCGTGCTGGTCTCCGGCTGGTACGGCCGCGACCTGGCCGGGCGGCTGACCCAGGAGGGCTGGTTCGACGAGAGCAGCGAATCGGTGGCCGCGGCCGAACTGGCCGACCGCACCTTCGGCCGCGACACCGACAGCGACCTGATCCTGCTCTACACCGCACCCGACGGCGCCACTGTCGACGACCCGGCCGTCCGCGGCCCGGTCACCCAGCACCTGGCCGGATTGCTGGCCGCCTACCCCGACCGCATCCAGAAGATCGACAGCTACTGGGACAGCCCGTTCTCCGCCCAGGCCACCGACGCCGCGCACACCCACGCCTTCGCCAGCGTCGGCCTGCGCGGTTCGGGCACCGCGACGGTGCAGAACTACGCCGCGATCAAAGACCATCTCGGCGCCGGACGCGCAGGCGCCGGCCCGGGCGGCACGACCGTGCAACTGGCCGGATTGCAGCCGATCGTCGAAGGCATCAACACCGGCATGCAACGCGACATCAAACGCGCGGAGATGATCGCCCTGCCGTTGGTGGCGATCCTGCTGTATTTCGTGTTCGGCGGCGTGATCGGCGCGCTGCTGCCGGTGCTCATCGGCGGCATGACCATCCTGGGCACCCAGGGCGCGCTGCGGGCGCTGACCGACCACCTCGACGTCAACGTCTTCGCCAGCGCCGTGATGACCCTGGTCAGCCTGGGCCTGGCGATCGACTACGGCCTGTTCACCGTCACCCGCTTCCGCGAGGAACTCGCCGCGGGCCACACCGTCGAAGAGGCCACCTCCCGCACCGTCGCCACCGCCGGGCGCACCGTGCTGTTCTCCGCCGCGATCATCGCCCTCAGCCTCGGGGCGCTGTTCATCTTCCCCAACGGGGTGCTGCGCTCGGTGCCGCTGGGCGGTATCAGCTCGGTGCTGCTGGCGGCACTGCTGTCGGTGACCGCGCTGCCCGCGGCGTTGAGCATCGTCGGGCGCCGCATCGACTTCCTGGGGTGGAAACGCTTCTCCCGCAGCAAGACCGAGGCCCAGATCGACGCCGGCTTCTTCTCCCGCCTGGCGCTGTGGGCGATGCGCCGCCCCTTGGCGGTGGCCGTGCCGATCGTGCTGGCCCTGCTGGCGCTGAGCATCCCGATACGTCACATCGAATTCGGCGGCCTGAGCGAACGCTATCTGTCCGACGACAACCCGGCGCGAGTGGCGCAGGAACGTTTCGACGCCCTGTTTCCCAGCTTCCGCACCGAGCCACTGAAACTGGTGGTGCTCGGCGCCGACCCACAGCAGTTGAGCGACATCCGCTTCGCCGCCAACCAGATCCCCGGCCTGACCGGCCGTTTCGAACCCGCCGCACCCACCAAGGACGGCATCAACGTGCTCGCCGCCGGGCTGACCGACAAACGCGACGCCGACCGGGTGATCGCCGCACTGCGCGCCATTCCTCAACCGCCCGGCACGCAGGTGATGGTCGCGGGCGTGCCGGCCCTGGAACGCGACAGCATCAACGGCCTGCTCGACGGCCTGCCGGTACTGCTGGCCATCCTGGTCGCCGCGGCACTGGCGCTGATGTACGCGGCGTTCCGCTCGCTGGTGCTCGCGTTGAAAGCGGTGGCCATGAGCGCGCTCAGCCTCGTGTCCACCCTCGGCATGCTCACCTGGATGTTCGTCGAGGGGCACGGCGCGGGGATCTTCCACTTCACGCCAGGGCCGCTGATGTTCGCGGTGCTGGCGTTGATCGTGACGGTGGTGTTCGGGCTGTCCACCGACTACGAGGTATTCCTGCTGTCGCGGGTGTCGGAGGCGCGTGCCGCCGGCGCGGACGCACCTGAGGCCATCCGCTACGGCATCGCCCACACCGGCGGCGTGATCACCTCCGCCGCCGCGATCCTCATCGTGGTCACCGGTGCGTTCGGGTTCTCGGATCTGGTGCTGATGAAATACATCGCCTACGGCATGATCGCCGCCCTGATCCTGGACGCCACCGTCATCCGCATGCTGCTGACACCCGCGGTGCTGAAACTGATCTGGCGGTAGGACACCGGCAATCGTTTACGCTTTCGGGCATGTCCGGCACGTCGATCGGCTACGCCCGCTGTTGCACGCACAAAGGATCTCACCGCTTCACGCGACCGGTTGTGTGAGCTCGGCAGCACCGGGCGACGCGGCTATCGCGTCCACGGATCGACAGGCACCAACCCTCAGCGTCCCGAGCCGGACCAGACGCGCGCGGCGGTCCGCACCGGAGAGGCTCTCGTGGTGCCGAAACCAGACCGGCTCGCCCGCCCGGTCCCGCCCGCGCGAGCGGTCGGTGACGACCCCGCCACCCGCGGCCTCCGAGACGCGACGACCAGGTCTCCCTGACGGCAGCTCTGGGCTCGACCCGGCTGTATCCCCGGCACGGCTGACGGTCGCGAACACAGGACCACACGGACGTCGCCGACGGTTAGGCGGGGCCGCTGCGGTCAGCGGCGCACCGGCAGCACCAGTTGCGCCCCGGTGACCGGGTGGTCGAGCACTTCGACCGGGTGCTGGTAGACCCGCGTGAGCAGTTCGGTGGTGAGCACTGCACGCGGTGGACCGTCGGCGGCGATGCGACCTGAGTCCAAGACCGCGACGCGGTCGGCGTAGGCGGCCGCGACACCCAGATCGTGCAAGACGACCACGACCGCCGCACCGTCGGCGGCGCGCTCGGCGGCCAGACGCAGCACGGCCTCTTGGTGGCCGA
The DNA here is from genome assembly GCF_053603155.1 of Nocardia sp. NPDC004260. Lineage (NCBI taxonomy): Bacteria > Bacillati > Actinomycetota > Actinomycetes > Mycobacteriales > Nocardiaceae > Nocardia > Nocardia sp. NPDC004260. The sequence goes on from NZ_JBSGEZ010000005.1 coordinate 90,451, forward strand.
GGTCCAGCGCGGCGGTCGGCTCGTCCAGCAGCAGGGTGGCGGTGTCCTGCGTCAGCACACGCGCCAACGCCACCCGGGCGCGTTCACCACCGGACAGGGTCGGGAACGATCGCGTGGCCAGATGAGCGACATCGGTGGCGGCCATCGCGGCGGCGATCTGTTTCTCGTCGTGTTCGCGGCGTTCGGTCCGCACCCAGGGCGCGCGGCCCATCGCCACCACTTCCCGCGCGGTGAAGGGGAACCCGACGGTGTGGGTCTGCGGCAACACCGCCCGCCGCCGGGCCATGTCCAACGTCGTCCAGTGAGCCAACGGCTGCCCGTCGAGCTCCACCGTCCCCGCACTCGGCGCCAACTCCCCGGCCAACGCGGCCAGCAACGTCGACTTACCGGCCCCGTTGGGCCCGACGAGAGCGACGACCTGCCCCGCCACCGCCTCGAAATCCACACCGTCGAGCACCCGCCGCGCCTGCCCGCCCCCGCGCCGCTCCACACTCACCCCCGACGCCCGCACCGTCACATCTCCCCGCCGCGGCCACCCCGGCACCTCGTGCACAACCCGCACCTTCACCCCGCATCTCCCGTCGAGCAGCACACCATGGAGAGGTCTTCTCGGCGTCCGCCGCAGCCATGCGCCACTCGGCGAGGCCCGCTCATGCCCAGCCTCCGGCCCGGGCGCGGGTGCGGCGCAGCAGGTAGAAGAAGACCGGGCCGCCGATGAGGGAGGTGAGCATGCCCAGCGGCAGGTCGGCGTTGTCGACGAGGGAGCGGGCGGCGACGTCGGCGGCCAGCAGCACCACCGCGCCGACGACGGCGCTGAGCGGAATCAGGATCCGGTGGGCAGGGCCGACCAGCATCCGCACCAGATGCGGCACGATCAGACCGACGAACAGGATGATGCCGGTGAACGCGACACCGGCGGTGGCCAGGATCGCCACCACCACGATCACGTTGCGCCGCAACCGCTCCACGTCGACACCCAGATGGCGGGCCGCCGACTCTCCGAGCGCCAGCAGATCCAGCCGCGGCGCCAGCAGCACCGCCGCCGCCACACCGACCGCGGCCAGCGGCGCGACCACACCCACCGACTCCCAGGTGGCCCCGTTGAGCGACCCCAGTTGCCAGAACACGATCTGATCGCGCGCGGCGGGGGAGGCCACGAACAGCAGCAGCGCGATCAACCCGCCCGCGAACGCGTTGATCGCCACACCGGTCAACACCAGCGTGACGACCTCGGTGCGGCCGCCCGAGCGCGCCAGCAGATACACCAGCAACGTCGTCGCCAGCCCCGCCACGAACGCCGCCGCGGCCACCGACCACGCCGCCACGAACGCCCCGCCCACCACGATGACCGTGCCCGCACCGACCGCGGCCCCCGCCGACACCCCGATCACGCCGGGCTCGGCGAGCGGATTGGCGAACACACCCTGCAACAACGCACCCGCTGTCGCCAGCGCCGCACCGACCAGCATCGCCAGCACCACCCGCGGGAACCGCACCTGCCACAACGTCACCTCACCGGCAGGATGCGCGGGCATCGGCCCGACATCCAGCCCCATCCGATGCAATACGCTGCCCGCCACCTCCGCGGGCGTCGTCGGCACCTGACCGATCGCCGCCGACGCCACCGCCAGCGCGACCAGCCCGGCCACCGCCACCGCGAACACCAGCAGCACCCGCGAACGTCCCCGCGACTTCGGCAGCGGCGGCACCGGCGGCCGCGCCGTGTCCGTCTCCGAGACGCTCATGCGTGCCCGGTGCCGTACACCGCCGCGCTCAACGCCGCGATCACCCGGCCGGTGTTCGGCCCGAAACTCAGCAGCACCGCATCCGACATGTCCACCACACGCCGGTCGCGGCCCGCCGGGGTCTGCGCGATCCCCGGCACCTTTTCCAGCCCCTCCACACCACCGACGGACTTCAACCCGTCCGACATCACCAGCAGCACATCCGGCGCCGCGCCGATCATGGCCTCACTGGTGATCGCCGTGAACGGCTCTTTCACCCCGGCCACCGCGCCCGCGTCCCGCGCACGCAGCGCCGCGATCAACGCGTCCGCACCCGACCCGGGCCCGGCGAGCATCGTGATCGCGGTGGAACGCAGATACAGGAACGCGATGGTCAGCTGCGGGTCCTGCGCGGGCACCGCGGCGCTCGCGGCGGCGATCTCGTCGCGGGTGCGCCGCGCCAGCGCCTGCCCCCGCTCCGGCACCCCCAACGCGCTCGCCACCGCCTCGATCTGCGGCACCACCCCGTCCATCGTGCGCTGCGGATCGAAGTACACGACCGTGACCCCCGCCGCACGCAACTGCTCACGCACCGCGGGCGCCGCGCTGGTGGTGTCGGTCAAGAACACCGACGGCCGCATCGCCAGCACCGACTCCACATTCAGCGACCCGTTGCCCCCGGCCACGTTCGGCACATCCCGCACCGCGGGAAACGCCGCCGAGGTGCTGCGGCCCACCAGCTTGGGCCCCAGCCCGAGCGCGTACACGATCTGGGCGAGGGTGCCGTAGCGATCCACGGCGATGACGCGGGAGGCGTCGGTGACCGTCACCTCGGCGCCGTCGAACGAACGCACCGTCACCGGCAGCGTGGGCGTGGGCTCCGGCCCGATGGGCACCGGATCCAGATCGGTCAGCGTCGCCGTCGTCGGCCCGTGCCCGCCGTGCGAGGACCCGGCGTCGGCGCCACACGCGACCACCACCGCCAGCCCGCTCACCGCGAACAACATCGGCAGGGCGCTCCGCCATCCGGTTCGGATCCGACTCCCACCCCTGGCCGCTGCAGTGCTCATGCAGGCAAGGCTAATCTGTGTCACTCCGCGCGTGCACTGACGTCGTCCAGGGCCGCGGCGATCGCCCGCGGCAACTCCAGGGTCTCCGCGGCCAGCACGCCGGTGAGCTGCCCGATATCGCGGGCGCCGACGATCATGCTCGCCACACCCGGCCGGTCCCGGATCCAGGCCAGCGCCACCGCCAGCGGCGAGGTGCCCAACCCGTCCGCGGCGGTCACCAGCGCATCCACCACCCGGGTGGCGCGGTCGTCGAGACCACTGCGGATCTCCGCCGCGGTCGCCTCGTCGGCGCCGCGCGAATCAGCGGGAACACCGTCGCGATACTTGCCGGTGAGGATGCCGCCCGCCAACGGCGCCGAGGCGATCACCCCGACACCGTGGAACCGCGCGGCGGGCACGACATCGGTCTCCGCCCCCCGCGCCAGCAGCGAATACGGCGTCTGCGCCGCGGTCACCGGCGCCACCGCGGCCAGACTGGCCAGCTGCCAAGCCCCGAACCCGCGCACCCCCGCGTAACGTACCCGGCCCGAGCGCACCACCTGCTCCAACGTCGAGGCGACCTCCTCCAACGGCGTCCGCGGATCCCACACCGCGACATTCCAGATGTCGAGATGATCGGTGCCGAACTCCAGCAGCGTGCGGTCCAGCTGCCGCAGCAGCGCCCGCCGCGAGGTGTCCACCGTGACCTGCGCCGCCTCCGGCATCCCCGCCGCGGCGAATCCCCACGGCGCGATCCCGGCGCAACCGCTGAGCACCAGCTCGTCGCGGGAGACCAGGTCACCGAGCAATTCGGCCAGGATCCGCTGCGCGGCCCCGCCCGCGTAGGCGGGGGAGGTGTCCACCAGCGTGCCGCCCGCCTCGACGAACGCCACCAGTTGACCCGCCGCGTCCTCGGCGTCGGTGTGCGCACCCCAGGTATGGGTCGCCAGGCCCATCCGCGACACCCGCAGGCCGCTGCGGCCCACCGTCCGCTGTTCCATCACCGTGTCCGCGCATTCGTCACGGCGCCAAGCCTAGAGTGTGGATACGCGACTCGGCGGCCACCAGCACAGTGGGTCGCGCCCGGGTGCGGCGAGCACACCCGCGACCCGCGCGGTGGCGGCAGCACCACGGCCGGGCACGCCGCCGCGGCCTCGACACTGTACTGTCGCTGCGTGATTGGCGCGGTGGTCAGGAAGAATCGACCGATCGCCGCACCAATGCCCAGGTAGCAACGCGTATTCGGCGCGGAAGTGGAGGATGGTTCGTGGTAGGCGAGTCGATGACCTGGGTGCAGGCCTTGGTGCTGGGTCTGGTGCAGGGACTGACGGAGTTCCTGCCGATCTCCTCCTCGGCGCATCTGCGCATCGTCTCGTCGGTCTTCTTCGGCGACGACGCGGGCGCCTCGTTCACCGCGGTGACCCAGCTGGGCACCGAGGCCGCGGTGCTGGTGTACTTCGCCAAGGACATCTGGCGGATCCTGTTGGCCTGGTTCGCGGGTCTGCGCGAGCAACTGACCACCCGCGGCCGCCAGCAGATCCCGCTGCACGATCAGCCCACGACGAGACTTCCGGTCATCACCGCCGACCACAAGCGCGTCTTCGACGAACAGGCCCAGCGCGAACTCGACTACCGCATCGGCTGGTATGTGATCATCGCCACCATCCCGATCGGTGTGCTGGGATTCTTGCTCAAAGACGAGATCCGCACCGGCGCCCGCAATCTGTGGCTGGTGTCGTTCATGCTGATCTTCTTCGCCCTGGTCATCGCCGCCGGTGAACACTTCGGCCGCAAGGATCGCCCGATCGAGCAACTGACCACCCGTGACGGGCTGGCCATGGGTTTCGCGCAGTGCCTGGCGCTGATCCCCGGTGTCTCGCGCTCGGGCGCCACCTCCACCGCGGGCCTGTTCCTGGGCTTGGAGCGCGAAGCGGCCGTACGGTTTTCGTTCCTGCTGGCCATCCCGGCCGTGACCGCATCGGGCCTGTTCAGCCTGCCGGACGCGTTCGAACCCGCTGGTGAGGGCCTCAACGCCAGTGGACCGCAATTGCTGGTGGCCACCGTGCTGGCGTTCGCGGTCGGCTACGCGTCGGTGGCGTGGCTGCTGCGTTTCGTGGCACGGCATTCGCTGTACTGGTTCGTCGGCTACCGCATCGTGCTGGGCGCGATCCTCATGGGTCTGCTGGCGGGCGGGGTGGTCTCGGCGACATGATCGCTAGGCTGACCGCATGACGGTGATCCTGTTGCGGCACGGTGTGTCGACCTCGAACACCGCCCGCACCCTGGCCGGTCGCAGCACCGGTGTCGAGCTCACCGAGCGCGGCGAGGAGCAGGCGAGGGCCGTGGCCGAACGACTGGCCGGGCTGCCGATCGAACGGATCGTGCACTCCCCGCTGCTGCGCTGCCAGCGCACGGTCGCGCCGCTGGCGGAAAAGTTCGGGCTGGAACCGGTATTCGACGACCGGCTGCTCGAGGTGGACTACGGCGAGTGGACCGGGCGGCCCATCGCCGAACTCCTGGAGGAACCGCTGTGGAAGGTCGTGCAACGGCACGCCTCCGGCGCGGTGTTCCCCGGCGGAGAAGGGCTCGCGCACGTACAAGCCCGCGCGGTCGCCGCGATCCGTGAGCACGACCGCGCCCTGGCCGAGCAGCACGGCCGCGACGCGCTGTGGGTGGCGTGCACGCACGGCGACGTGATCAAGTCGGTACTCGCCGACGCCCTGGGCATCCACCTCGACGGCTTCCAGCGGATCCTCGTCGAACCGGCCTCGCTCAGCGTCGTGCGCTACACCCCGACCGCACCGTACGTGTGGCGGCTCAACGACACCGGCGCCGACCTGTCGGCCCTCGCCGCCTCCGGCGGTCAACAGCAGACGGCGGCGTCGTCGACGCCGGGAGGCGAGGTCTCCGGACCAGTCCCCGGTGGCGAGCTCGGCAATAGCGCAAGTGCGGATAATGGGAATGCGGAGCGTCGAGATTCCTTGTAAACAACCGAGCGGTCGTTGTATGGGATCCCCGCGCCGCGGGTAGTCGATCAGGGTCATATCAGGAGGTGCATGTGTCACGCGCAATCCATGTATTCCGCACCCCCGATCGTTTCGTCGCCGGGACCGTCGGTGAGCCGGGCGATCGCTCGTTCTATCTGCAGGCCGTGCAGGAACCGCGCGTGGTCAGCGTGCTGCTGGAAAAGCAGCAGGTCAAGGTGCTCGCCGACCGGATGGGTCTGCTGCTGGACGAGGTCGCGCGCCGCTTCGGCGCCGAAGTGCCCCCGCAGGCCGAGGACGTCGCCGACAACGCACCGCTGGTCACCCCCATCGACGCCGAGTTCCGTGTCGGCACCATGGGCCTGGGCTGGGACGCCGACGCGGGCGCGGTGGTGGTGGAACTGCTGGCGATCACCGAGACCGAGGTCGACGAGTCGGTGGTCCTGGACGACACCGAAGAGGGCCCCGACGCGGTGCGGGTGTTCCTCACCCCGATCCAGGCCCGCGAATTCGCGCTGCGCTCCACCCGGGTGATCGCGGCGGGCCGCCCGCCGTGCCCGCTGTGCGGTGAGCCGCTGTCGGCGCGCGGGCACATGTGCGTGCGCACCAACGGCTACAAACGCGGTGAGATCTTCGGCGCGGCCGAAATGGAGGAGTGATTCGGTGGCCGAGGCCGGGGACGGATTCCACAACGGTGAACTGACCGTGGTCGGGCGGGTGAGCACCGCCAGCAACGTCACCCTGGTCTGCGACGTGAACGACACCGTCGCCGGCGAGACACCCCTGCGGGTGGTCTACAAACCGATCCGCGGCGAACGACCGCTATGGGATTTCCCCGACGGCACCCTGGCCGGACGCGAGGTCGCCTCGTATCTGATCTCCGAGGCGATCGGCTGGGGCGTGATCCCCGAAACCATCTTGCGCGACGGCCCTTTCGGCTCCGGCATGGTGCAACGCTGGGTCGTGAGCGCGGACAACCACACCGACCGCGGCGACCGCCTCGACCTGATCGGCCTGTGCCCGGCGGGCGCGGTGCCCGACGGCTTCCGCGAGGTGCTGCGCGCGGTGGACGACGTCGGCAACGAAGTGTCGCTGATCCACGCCGACGATCCGCGGTTGCAGCGCATGGCGGTGCTGGACGTCCTGCTCAACAACGCCGACCGCAAGGGCGGGCACGCGCTGGAAGGGGTGGACGGGCAGGTCTACGGCGTCGACCACGGCATCTGCCTGCACACCGACCACAAACTGCGGACGGTGCTGTGGGGCTGGGCCGGGCAGCCCATCGACGACGGGCTGATCGCCGACATCACCGCGTTCGCCAAGCAGCTGCCGGGCGCGTTCGCCGACACCCTCGGCGAGCACATCACCGACGCCGAGATCGACGCGTTGATCGAACGTACCCAGAAGGTGCTCGACGACCCGGTGATGCCGGTGCCGCGCACCTCCCGGCCCATTCCGTGGCCTGCGTTCTGATCGTGACCGCTGCCGTGGGCGAGGTTTCCTGGCACAGTTGAAGCTTCGAGCTCGGTGCGACGACGAGGAGGACGCGATGCCCCACTCCACTCCCGATCGCGCGGCGCCGGTGGTGCGGGTCGTCGTCGGCGCGCCGACCTATCGCATCGCATTGCACTACGTGCACCTCTACGACAAGAAGCCCTACCCCGACACCGACCTGCACCTCTACGACAACGGGGTCTACTGGCTGAGCTCGGCGGGGGAGAACCACTTCGGCGTCTACGTCATGACCGAGGGTTCGGTGGACTCCGGGCGGTTCACCATGCGGTTCATCTCGTTGCCTTCCGCGGACTGGGGCGATACGGTCGCTTATCACGAACTCGAGTTCGATGTCGCGCGCGGAGAATTCACTCAGCTCGCGCTCGCCGACACCGATCCCGACATCCCCGAACTGGACGGCACGTTCGCGATCGGCCCCAACACCGTCACCGATCCCACCCGCGGCACCGACAGCTGATTCAGCGAAACCGTAATTATTGACATCCCACGATTTGCTGGAAGACGCAGGTCGCGGCAGGCGACCCTACCGGCCGCAGGGGCGCGGCGACCGGGCCGGGGGCCGATGATCTCCACCACACCTTTACCCTCGTAAGCATGCAGTCCTGGTCCGATACCGCCCTCCCCACCGTCCCTGGAGCAGGACCGCCGTTGCGGTTGTACGACACCGCCGACCGTCTGGTGCGCCCGGTCACCCCCGGCTCCACCGCCACCATGTACGTCTGCGGCATCACCCCCTACGACGCCACCCACCTCGGGCACGCCGCGACCTACCTGACCTTCGACCTGGTCAACCGGCTGTGGCGCGACGCGGGCCACGACGTGCACTACGTGCAGAACGTCACCGACGTCGACGACCCGCTGTTCGAACGCGCCGCCCGCGACGGCGTGGACTGGCGCGACCTCGGCGCGGCGGAGACCGACCTGTTCCGTGAGGACATGGCCGCGCTGCGGATCGTGCCGCCCCGCGACTACGTCGGCGCCGTCGAATCCGTCGACGAGGTCGTCGAATTCGTGCAGAAACTGCTGGCTTCCGGCGCCGCCTACGTCGTCGACGACGCCGAGTACCCCGACGTCTACTTCCGCGCCGACGCCACCGACCAGTTCGGTTACGAATCCGGCTACGACCGCGCCACCATGCAGCGACTGTTCGCCGAACGCGGCGGCGACCCGGACCGTCCCGGTAAACGCGACACCATCGACGCGCTGCTGTGGCGCTCGGCGCGGCCCGGCGAGCCGTCCTGGCCCGCCCCGTTCGGCCCGGGCCGACCCGGCTGGCACATCGAGTGTTCGGCGATCGCGTTGAACCGCATCGGCCCGGAATTCGACATCCAGGGCGGCGGCAGTGACCTGATCTACCCCCACCACGAATACTCCGCCGCGCACGCCGAGTCGCTCATCGCGGGCCGCCGCTTCGCCCGCCACTACGTGCACGCCGGCCTGATCGGGCTGGACGGGGAGAAGATGTCGAAGTCCCGCGGCAACCTCGTGCTGGTGTCCACGCTGCGCCGCGGCGGCGTCGACCCGTCCGCCATCCGCCTGGGCCTGCTGGCCGGCCACTACCGGCAAGACCGGATGTGGACCGACGCCCTGCTCGAGCGGGCGCAGCAGCGCCTGGAGTTGTGGCGCGAAGCCGCCGCGTTGCCCGCCGGCCCGTCGGCCACCGACACCGTCGCCCGCCTGCGCCAGCACCTGGCCGACGATCTGGACACCCCCAAGGCGCTCGACGCGCTCGACAACTGGGCCCGCCAGGCACTGGACTACGGCGGCCAGGACACCGACGCGCCCGCGCTGATCGCCACCGCCGTCGACGCCCTGCTGGGCGTACGCCTGTAGCCGGTCTCTTGCCCGCATCCCCCGCGCGTGATGGGGTACGGGGGTGTGCAAGCTTCCCGGCCTCGGCCTGTTCGGCCCCGGCGGCAAACTGACCTCCCTCAGCGCGGGCCCCTTGCGGCCCCCGGCCGATCCCGCCGACCCGCGCACGATCGCCGCGCGCGCCCGCTTCTTCGGCGCCGACACCGTCGACCCGCGGACCGGCGCACTGCGCACCGACCGGGTCGTGCTGTCGTGGTTCGGCTGCACCACCTTCGCCCTGGCCATCGGCGGTTCGGTGTTCCTGCTCGACGCGTGGGTGCCCCGGCTGACCAGCACCGGTTACGTCCCCGCCACCCCACAGGACCTGGTGGACCTGGCGCCCGCGGCGATCTTCATCGGCCACGGCCACTTCGACCACGCCGCCGACGCGGGCCGCATCGCCGCAGCCACCGGCGCGGTCGTGCACGGCACCGCCGAGCACTGCGCGACCATCGCCGCACAGGTCACCGATCCGGCGTTCCCCACCGCCGTGCACGGTGACGCGGGCACCGCGATCGGCGCCAGGAAGGATTTCGCTGTGGGCGCGGTCGAGGTGACCGTCGTGCGGCACCTGCACTCCGCACGCACCCCACCCGATCCCGTCGGCGGATCACCGCGCTTCTTTCCCCGCCCGGAACCGGGTATCGTGCTCACCCACCCGCCGACGCTGAGCGGTCTGCTGCAAGGTGTGCCGCGGCTGGGCGACCCCGAAGGAGGGGTGCTGCTGTATCAGTTCCGGGTGCCGGGCTTGTGCCTGGTGTGGCACGACTCGACCGGACCGCTCACCGAACGCGCCCCGCAGGTGTTCGACACCCTCGCCGCGCTCCCGGCCACCGACGTGCAGATCGGCGCGGTGCAGGGCTACAACCAGATCAGCAACGGCCTGCGCGATCCCCGCACCTACATCGAAGCCCTCACCCCCGCGCTGTTCGTGCCGAGCCATCACGACAACTGGCTGCCCGGACTCACCGCGAGCGCGGCGACCTACGACGCACCGTTGCGCGCGGAACTGGAACGGATCTCCACGCCACGGCGACCGGAACTGCGCACCCTGCACGATCCGGCCGACTACGTGCACCCGCAGCGGCTCACCTTTCAGCTGTGAGCGTGTACCGGTTCTTCGAGTGTGATCAGCGCCGGCTCCGGGTCGAGTTGCCTTGTCGCGCTAGCTCTGGTTGCTGGTCGTAATCGCGTTGTTGACCGGGCAGTTGCCTTCGCTTCGACCGCACGCTGCGAAGTCGCAGAGGCGACACAGCCAAGGTTGTGAACGGTCGTGAGTGCCGGCCGCGCGTTCCTCGGCTCTGGCGAGGGTGACCGTGGTCAGCATCGCGTCCAGCGTTGCCGCCAGGTTGTCGACCTCGTCCGCGGACAACGCCGATAACGCGCTCGTCAGCGACGCCTCCCGTGCTTGAAGTATCCGCACCGCCATGCGACGGCCGGTGGGGGTCAAGACGACGGATACGGCCCTTCCGTCCTGCGCACCGGCCCGCTCGACGAGGCCTTCGGCTCGGAGGCGATCGACGAGGCGGACTGCGCCGGAGTGGGACAGGCCCAGCATGGAACTCAGCTGGGTGACCGTGCCGCCGTCGAGGAACTCGTGCAAGGCGGTCAGCGCGGCGGGAGCCGACGGGCCGAGGGCCGCGACCGCTTCGATGGCCGAGTTCATGCGGTCGGTGACTATGAGGCTCAACGCGCCCAGGGTGTTGGCTGCGTGCTGGCGGCTTGACTGTTTTCGCGTCACCGCTCTAGATTACATGTATGAGTCATACACATACTTCATCCGGGCGTGGTGAGTCGACGGCGGCGCTGTCGATGCTGAACATCGACAGCGCGGACCCAGCGAGGCTGGCACGGTTCTACGCGGCCGCGCTCGGCTGGGAGGTCACCTACAGCGACGACAGTTACGGGATGGTCGAAGGCAACGGCATCAAGATCGGCTTCGGCAAGATCGAGGGATTCCGGCCTGCGCAGTGGCCCGACGAAGCTGGCGTCAAAAGCTTCCACCTCGACCTGCAGGTCGACGACCTCGACGAGGCGACCGAGCGCCTGTGCGCGATCGGAGCCAGCCAACCCGACTTCCAACCCGGAGCTCAGCGCTGGCGGGTGCTGCTCGATCCCGACGGCCAACCTTTTTGCCTGAGTCCCCGTCCCGCGGCCACACCGTAGCGCCGCGCCGTGTCCGATCTCGCGGAGCTGCTCGTCCAGGACGCCGAGGCGTGGCGCACCTGGTTGGACAGTCATCACGCCGACCATCCGGGCGTGTGGCTGGTGCTGCACAAGAAGGGCGGTCAGACGACGACCCTGACCTACGCGCAAGCGCTCGACGAGGCGCTGTGCTTCGGCTGGATCGACGGGCAGATCGCACGACGTGACGACGACAGCTATCGCCAGCGCTTCACGCCCCGCCGGCCCAACAGCCCCTGGTCCGCCAGGAACGTCGAGCACATCGCCCGCCTCACCGAAGCCGGGCGGATGCAGCCGGCCGGGATCGCGGCCGTCGACAGGGCCAAGGCGCAAGGGCGGTGGCAAGCGGCCTACCGCGGGCAGGCCGACATGCGGACCCCGCCCGACCTAGTTCGAGCGCTGGCAGCCAATCCCGCCGCGGCCGCCACGTTCGACCGGTTGGACGCAGCCAATCGCTACGCCATTGCCTACCGGCTCAACACTGTCAAGCGCCCGGCGACTCGTGACCGCAAGCTGGCCGAGTATGTCGACATGCTCGCTCGCGGCGAATCCCTCCATCCCCGCAAGCCCCGGAAGGATCGCCAGTGATCGTCTCCATCCCATCCAACGCCGAAGCAGCACCGCGACCTGGTGGTCGCTGATGCCTGCGAGCGCGTGAGGCGCTGTCGCAGACGATCTCGGCCAAGGGGGCATTGGATGACGGGGCCGGACGGCGCACGTAAACCGACGAAGGGCAGGACCCATGGAAACACGCATGAAGATTGTGGCGAGTCCCGACTTGCTCACAGGGATCGAGCATCTCCACAAGGCGATTCACGCCGGTGGCCTCGACCCGCTCGTGCTCGAGCTGGTCCATCTACGGGCCAGCCAGATCAACGGATGCGGCCCGTGTGTGTTCGCTGGCGTCCAGTCGGCGAAGAAGCTCGGAGAGACCGAGGAGCGGCTGCACAGCGTCGCCGCCTGGCGTGAGACCCCGTTCTTCACCGAGAAGGAACGTGCAGCGCTCGCGCTGGCCGAGGCCGCCACCCGGATCCAGGACGGCTCGGCGGGAGTGACCGACGAGATCTGGGACGCTGCTGCCACCCACTTCGACGAGAAGCAGATGTCCGCGATCATCCTGAACATCGCAATCACCAACTTCTTCAACCGGATCAACCACACGATCCGGGAGCAGGCCGGCAAGACCTGGTGAAGGCGAGCGGGCGCCATCCGTCCAGACGCCGCCGTGGTCACGTGGCAGTGGACGGGATCGGTCAGCTCCACCGCTGACCGATCCCGCCGGTTCCGGCAGGTCACCGACCGCGGGGGTTGCCTGAGGACCACATCAACTCTCGATGACTTCGGCAGGCGTTCGCCCGGCACGTCGACCGCAGTCCCCCTCAGGTCCAGATACTGATCCGGCGGCGGCGTGACGGGGAAGACCAGGCCGCAGTAACCTGCGTCGAGCGTTGGGCATCGACGGCGGGAGTCTCACCCGGCTGGTCAAGCAGCTGGAAACCCAGGGGCTGCCCGGCCGTCGGCTCGACCCGGCCGACAACCGCTACACCCACACCGCGCTGACTCCCTCGGCGAGCAAACAGCCGCCGACCTCGAGCACACCAGCAATACCAGCGACGGTTGCCCGACGACATCCCCGGGCAACAACGACAGACCGCGCTCGATGCGCTGCGGCGCATCCGCGCGAACACAACCGAACAGGAAAACTCGTGACCGATGACGTGCGGGCGGTGGCTCGACGTATGTATGCGGCGTTCAACGCCCACAACTACGATGCCGCGAAAGATATCTTCACCGCCGACTTCTACAGCCACCCTCTCGACATGACAGGTCCCGACAGCGTCACCCGAGCCTGGCAGCGGTTCCATGAGGCATTCCCCGAGGCGCAGGTCACCGTCGAGGACATGATCGTCGAGAACAACACCGTCGCCGTCCGCACCAGCGTGCAAGGCATCCCGGACCAGCCAGAGCCGACAATGCTCGAAATCTTCCGGATACGTGACGGGCGCATCGCGGAACTATGGGGACTGTCCTCCCTGCAACACCGCCCCTGAACGTCCTGCCGGGGGGCGCCTCCCACGTGGCGTACATCCGGTGATCGGTGGGGTTTCCATTGAGTGCGTTCGCCGGACTCACCCAGGCGCGCCGGAGCCGCTCGCCGATGGCGTCAGACTTCACCGATAGCCGACGCGGTAGAACATCACCGATGTCCCAACTGTCACGCGCCCGCCGCAAGCGCCTGCCGGAGCGGTTCGCCGCGCAGCTGGGCGTCGGCCTTGCGCGCCGCCACATCCAGCGCCCACCGCAGCGCACCGCGCCGGGCGTCGTCGGGTTCGGCGGCGACGGAGAATTCGATGGCGGCCTTCAGTTTCTCCCACACGCGGCACCGCGCCCCAGATGGTGGGGTGCACGTCGGCCAGCGCGGCCGGCACCCAACGCGGCCGGGCCCGCCGCGACCGCGGGTACCTCTTCGGCGTACACCCGCCAGGTGAGCGTTTGTTCGCCGCCGATGGACCGGACGGCCACCGCGTCGGGATCGATCGCGGCGCTGTGCTGGAATGCGGCGCAGGACGTGTTCGGTTCGGTCATCGCACAACCCCGTTCGGTACACCCGGCTTTCCCGGACCGCAGGTGTCCGGCCGTGCTCGGCGGGGCGCTTTCGCCCGTTTCCGGATCCGCGACCGGTTCGTCCGCGCACGACCGAACCACTTCCGCGGCAACGGGATCGGTGGATCCGGCCGTGCGAAGTCCGCTGCCCGCCCGGCCCGGGCGATGGGGTCGCGGACCGACCGCCGCGGCGGGGCGGGTCACGCCGCGCTGCCGCTGCCGGCTTGGAACACGGCGGTCATGAGGTCGGCGATAACTGTCAGCAATTCCACGATCGCTCCGTTTCGGTAGAAAACACGAAGTCAGCAGCGTGTATGACGCGATCGTCCTTCTCGTGAATGTGGAATGAATAAACAGAAACCGACCGGCACCGGACGGGGTGACCGCCGGCGTTCAACCTCTGATACGCGCTGAACTGGGGGTTCATCGCCATCTCTCCGGCTTCGGCCAGCACCCGGTCCGATGAAAGATTCCCGCTCCCACCGCGCTGCATTCCGCCGACGACTTCACCGTGAAGCCGAAGAAAAGGCGCGACACAGCAATCCGTCAGGAAATATCACCCCACGAAACGAGGGAGAATTCTTGCGACGCAGCAATTTCCGGTGCGCCCCGCACGGTGGTCGGAGCGCTAGGTGGTCAGTGCCGTGACGGCGGCGGCGTACATGGTGTTCTTGATCGCACCGAGCGTGCCGGGGTCCTTACCACCCAGCGGGGCCAGCAGCGCTACGGCGGAGTCGGTGACGGCCCCTTCGGCGGCGGTGGCATCGACGATGTCGTAGGCCGCGGCGTCGAGGCCGCCGAAGCGGCGGCCGGTGGTCATCGAGGCGACGGCGCTTTTCGGGGTGAGCTTGGCCTGGATCAGCGCGGCCATCCCGGGGGTGAAGGGAATGTGGATGTCGACTTCGGGGAAGCAGAAGTAGCCGCGGTCGGCGCGCATCACGCGGTAGTCGTGGGCGATGGCGAGCATGGCGCCCGCGCCGAAGGCGTGCCCGGGCAGCGCGGCGGCGGTGGGCACGGGCAGGGTGAGCACCCGCGCGAACAGCGCCTGCACCTGCGCGACGTACCACTCGGCGCGATCGGCGTTGGCGCCGAGCCAACCCAGGTCCAGTCCGTTGGAGTAGAACTTGCCGCTCGCGGTGGTGACCAGGCCCTGTGCGCCGTCGGCGAGGGCGGTGTCGAGGTGGGCGCCGAGCTGGTCGAGAAAGTCGGGGGAGAAACGGTTCTCGTCGCCACCGAGGTCGAGAACGGCGATCTTGTCGTGGTAGTCGAGCGTAGGCATCGGGGGTCCTTCCGGTAGGGGGTGAAAACAGGGGTCACAGGGGTGGGGGACCGACGGCGAGCACGGCCCGCACGGCGCTGCGCAGGTATTCCCGTGCGCGCGGATCGGCCAGCCGGTCGCGGCGCAGCAGCACCGCGGTCGGCAGATCGACCAGGCACAGCGTCATGACGTCGACGGCATGGCGATCGCCGCGCTGCCACAACTGCCGCGACAGCCGCACCAGCAACTCGACAAGCACCGCGTCGGTGGCGGCCAGCTCGGCGGCGACACCTTCGGGCACCTCGCTGAGCAACTCCTCACGCCGCACGGCCAGCAGCAGCCGCGACGACGCGGGGTGGCGTTCGGCGAACAGCGCGGGCGCCTCCGCGGCCGAGACCACGGCCTCGACGTCGCCTCGGTCGTCCGATGCCGCGTCGACCAGCGCGGTTTGCAGGTCGAGAAAGCGGCGCGCGGCACGCAACCAGGTGCGGGCCAGCAGCTCCGCGCGTGATCCGAAGGTGTGGTAGATCGCGCCGTTGGACACGCCGGTGGCGGCGGCCACCGCGCGCGTGGTGACTGCGGCGGGGCCGGAGCGAACGGCCAGCGATTCTGCGGCGTCGAGCACGGTGTCGGGGTCGTGGGTCCGGGGGCGGGGCATGCCGTCACTATAACAGAGCGATTGCTCTGTTATTCGCCGCGTGTCTCGCGCGGCCAGATCACCCACGCGCGCTGAATACTTCAGCAGGTAACAGGTACCGAAGCGCCTTCTCGGCGTACGCATCGGTACTTCCCGAGGTCGGTCCAGCCGACGCTACGATGGGGTACTGTTCGGTCCCTCCCCCTGACCGAACGAAGAGAACGGCGCGCGTATGTCACGAGTGGTCACCAAGGAGCAGTACTTCGACACCGGCTTGGAAGTGCTCGCCGATCTCGGCTTCAAGGGTCTCAACATCGGCGTCCTGTGCCGGCAGCTCGGCGTCACCAGCGGATCGTTCTACCACCACTTCGGCAGTTGGCAAGGATTCGTCGACGCCCTGCTCGAACACTGGGAGAACCGCCAAGTGCGCATCCTGGGCACCATGCCGTTCAACCAGGGCAACCCCGATGACGACATCCGCGCCATGTCCGACCTCGCCGCCGGACTGCACCATTCCGCCGAAGCCGCCATCCGCGCCTGGGCGGCCAACGACGAATCGGTCAACCTCGCACTCAAGCGCGTCGACGAATCCCGCAGGCGCACCGTGCACAAAGCGATCAAGGGAGTCGTCGGCGACAACGACACCGCCGCCGTGGTCACCTCACTGGGCATGGCGATGCTCGTCGGCTACCAGCAGATCGCCGCGGGCGGGGAGAACCTGTCACTGGACCAGCTGCTGGCCGAATACGCGCGCCTGATCTACTCCCACGCCCAGCGCTGACCCACTCCGGCTAACCGAGCAGCTCGTCGACATAGCACCAGCGCCACGCCTCTCCCGGCTCCACACTGCGCATCACCGGATGCCCGCTGGCGGCGTAGTGCTTGGTCGCGTGATTGCCCGGAGAAGAGTCGCAGCAGGCGATGTGCCCGCACGACAAGCACATCCGCAGATGCACCCATGCCTGCCCCTCCGCGAGACATTCGCCGCATTCGTCCGGCCCGCCTTGCGCACGCACCAGCGGCGCATCCCGCAGATGCGCGCAAGCGTCGTCGGCCCCCGCCGCGGCCAGCGGTTCGACCCGTTCTTCCTCGGTCTCGTCGTAGCGATCGATGATCGACTCCTCGAGATCCAACTGCGCCAGCACGTGCTGCAGGATCTCGTAGTCGACGGTGCCCGAATCCCGTACCCGCAAAACCGTTTCGCGTTCGGCCTGCAACATCGCCAACCGCAGCCTCCGGTACTCCGCGGTGGGTGTCACCAGCTCCGACTCCGCCCGCCCCAACCGCTCCCAGGCGGCATTGGCCTTCCACAGGACGCGATCACGCAACGTCTGCACCACCCCCGGCGGCGTGTCCGGCGTGACCTCCCGCTCGAGCACGGCCAAACCCGCCGCGGTGGCCTGCTGCAACACGTTGGCCTTCTGCAACGCGTCCTCGGCGCGACTGGGCCCGCGCAACCGCAGCCACCGCACCAGCCACGGCAACGACGTGCCCTGCACCAGCAGCGTTCCCGCCACCACCACCAGCGCCAGCAGGCGCAGCACGGCCAGCAACGGAGTGTCCTGCGGCAGCAGCAGCACCGCCGCCAACGTCACCACCCCGCGCATCCCCGCCCACGACACCACCACCAGATGACTCACCGGCACCGCGTCGCCACCACCGAGACTGCGCGACAACAGCGACGACCCGAACACCCAGACCGGACGCGCCAGCATCGTCGCGGCCAGCACCGCCACCGCCGACCACAGCAGGGTGGCGTGGTCGAGCTCGCTGCGCCAAGCACCCTCCACGATGCCGCGCACCTGCAACCCGATCAGCACGAACACCGCGCTCTCCAGGATGAACTGGATCGTGCGCCAATTGATGCGCTCGGAGATCCGCGACGCGGCGCTCTGCCACACCGGCGCGTTGTGTCCGAGGATCATCCCGCACACGACCACCGCGATCACCCCCGAGGCGTGGATGCCCTCGGCGGGCAGATACGCCGCGAACGGCGCCAGGAACGACAACGTCGTGTCCATCACCGGGTCGGTGATCCGCCGCCGCAGCATCGCCAGCAGATAGGCCACCACCACTCCCACCGCCGCGCCGCCACCGGCCGCCAGCAGGAAATCGGCGCCGGCCGCCCACACCGACACCGTGCCCACCATCGCCGCCAGCGCCGTCCGCAACGCCACCAGCGCGGTCGCGTCGTTGAACAGCGACTCGTCCTCCAGGATCGTCACGATCCGCCGCGGCATCCCGATCCGCCGCGCCACCGCCGTGGCGGCCACCGCATCCGGCGGAGCCACCACCGCACCCAGCGCGACAGCGACCGCGAACGGCACCGGCAGCAGCCACCACACCACCACCGCCACGACGAAGGTCGTGAACAACACCAACCCCACCGACAACAACCCGATCGTGCGCGCATTCGCCCGGAAATCCACCAGCGACGTGCGGATCGCGGCCGTATACAGCAAAGGAGGCAGGAAACCGAGCAGAATGATCTCCGGCTCCAAATGGATCTCCGGCAGCAACGGCAAATACGACGCCGCCACCCCACCCACCGTCAGTACCAGCGGTTCGGAGATCCCGAACCGTCGCGCCAGCGCCGCCAACGCGGCCGCCGACGCGACGAGAACAACCAGGCCGATCGCGACATGCACGGTGAAATTCTCCCAGAGCGCACGATCGGCTATCGGGTCGGCGCGGTAGATGACACGTGCACGACCGACCGAACTACTGTGCCCGGGCGCACACACGCGCCATGCTTGTCCACGACAAGGAGGTAGACATGGAGGAGTTCGCGTCCTGGCGGGCGAACGGACGACGCCACACTCATCGCGGCCACCAGATCTTCTGGCGCGACGGAGGCGCAGGCACCGACGGGACGCTGGTGTGCATCCACGGATTTCCCACCGCGTCCTGGGACTGGCATCGGATATGGCCCGCCCTGTGCGAACGATTCGCCAGGGTCATCGCCCCCGACATGATCGGATTCGGCTGGTCGGCCAAACCCCGCCACTACGACTACCGCATCACCGACCAAGCCGACATCCACGAGAACCTGCTGCGAGAACAGGGCATCAGCCGGTACCACATCCTCGCCCACGACTACGGTGACACCGTCGCCCAGGAGCTTTTGGCCCGCGACGCCGAACGCCGCGCGGCCGGCGACGAATCCCTGGTGATCGAGTCGGTGTGCCTGCTCAACGGCGGCTTGTTCCCCGAAGCACACCGCCCTCGCCTGGTGCAGCGGCTGCTGGCGAGCCCGCTCGGCCCGCTGATCGGCGTCCTGGGCACCGAACGCACCTTCCACCACAGCTTGGCCGCGGTATTCGGGCCCGACACCAAACCCACCGACATCGAACTGCACCAGTTCTGGCTGCTGTGGTGCAGCAGGCACGGCAAAAGCAACGGCCACAAACTCATCCGCTACATGGCCGAACGCCGCAAGCAGCGCACGCGCTGGGTGGGCGCACTGCAGCAGGCCCAGGTCCCGGTCCGGCTCGTCGACGGCCTGTCCGATCCCGTCTCCGGCGGCCACATGGTGCACCGCTACCGCGAACTGATCACCGACCCCGATGTCGTGGAACTGTCGCGAATCGGCCACTACCCGCAACTGGAGGCACCCGAGCCGACCCTCGCGGCATTCCTGGAATTCCACGACACCCGCGTCCACAAGCCCACGGCCTGACCGATGGTGCGGACCGGCCCCGCCGGTCCGCACCATCACCGTGTATCCGCACCATCACGGTGTAGTCCACGACCGCGCTGGACCGCTTCCGAAACGCGTTCGCGTGGAACCGTTATCGCGTCCCGACCGCCGACATGCGCACCGAAGGAGCCGCCGATGTCCGCCGCCGACCTGCCCCTGGAAACCATCGAACTCGACCAGTCCGGGCGGGTACTCACCGCGCGTGTCGTCGCGCCCCCGTGGAACTTCGTCACCACCGCGGTCGTCCGCGACCTCGACCTTCTCACCGCCGCGGTCGATATCGACGACACCGTGGGCGCGGTCGTGCTCACCGGAGGACTGCCCGGCCGCTTCCTCACCCACGCCGACCCCGCCGCCCTCGGCGGCATGATCGAGAAACCACGCCCCTTCGTCCCCGCTCGCGCCGCCGCACCGTTCCTGCGCGCCGCCGCTGCCGTCCTGCACGTTCCCGGCGCCACCGACCTGGTCGAACGCCACGGCGGCGGTCTCGGTGCGGGCCTGGTCTGGGGTTACCGCTGGAAACGCACCACCTTGCGGATGAACCGCTCCGGCGTCGCCTACCTCGCCGCCATCAACGGACCCGCACTCGGCGGCGGGCACGAAATCGCGCTGGCCTGCGATCTGCGCTACGCCGCCGACGCCGACCACGTGCGCTTGGGTCAGATCGAGACGCTGGCCAACCTCATCCCCGGCGGCGGCGCGACCCAACGCCTCACCCGCCTGCTCGGCGCCGCCAAAGCCATCGAGGTCACCCTCGAAGGCACGCCGTTCACCGCCCAGGAAGCGCTGCGTCTCGGCCTGGTGAACCGCGTACTGCCGGCCGAGGCCCTGCTCGCCGAAACCCAGGCCACCGCGGCCCGGCTGGCCGCCCGCAACCCGGTCGTCGTCGCCGAACTCAAACGCGCCGTCTACTTCGGCTCCGACAAATCCCTCTCCCGCGGCCTCGACGCCGAACAAGCCGGGTTCGTCTCCGTCGGCACCACCACCGCGGCCGCCCGCACCACCAAAGCCTTCTTCGAAGACCTCCACCGCCTCGCCGACACCCCGTTCCTGGCCGACCCCCAACCCTGGCTGGACGGCACCCGCGTCGACCAGGTGAGCAAATGACCCACCTCGCGGGGGACGACACCAACGGGGGCCGTCAGCGTTCGATGCTCATAGTCAGGTGCAGTCAACGGCGGAGCGGGAGCGAGTCGCTCAGCCGGGGATGTATGACCCGGACCCGTACTGCTCGACGTCGCGGCGGTACCGGTCCTGCCAGTGCAGGAATTCGTGGCCGTCGCTGCGGAACTTGCCCTGCAGATCGCCGGGAAGGCCTCCGGTACAGCCTCTGGCCAGGAATTCCACCATCCCGTACGGCAGGACCGTCAATTCGTCGTCGAATACGCACACCGGCCACTCGGCGCTCGATTCACCCTCGACGCGCCACAGGTAGTAGTAGTCGCCACCGCCATCAACACCCCACTGGATATACCTGTCACCGTCACCCAGAATTTCGGCCCTGTACGGCTTGGCGGCAGCCCGGCGAAACGTCCCGGTGATCTCCACCACACTCGTGCTGTACCGGTGGCCGGGCGCCGTCGCCGGTGCCGCGATCAGCAGCTCGTCGTCAAGCGTCCCGGCGCCGTAAACCGCGAGGAAGTCCAGGTAGTCCGGCGGCAGTTGGACCCCCAACGCGGCCTCGGCCTCCGCCACCCCCTGCAGATCCAGCGCCGCCCACTCCGCGCTGGCCGGCGACGGCGGGAGAATCCGCCGCAAACGTTCGAGCGCATCGCTTGTCATCGGTTCTCCCTGATCCGTCGGGCCCGTCGGAACCGGACTCGCCGGATTCATGTCCGGGTCGACCGTGTCTCGTGACCCGCCCTGGCTTCACGGTTCAACAGCCCGTTGCGAGACATCGGTGTTCAGTGCCTGCGGGTGGAGGCGCGCCCATCATGCCAACATTCGCGCGTGTCGGCCTGAAGCTGTTCCCAGTCACGGCTATAGCCCCGCAACGCGCCTTGCATGCGGTAACCGGGGGAGATTTGAACCACCGACCTCGCGATGGCCGCCCACCCCGCGGTCCACACTCGTCAAGCGGTCGGCGCGGGTTCGCGCTCGCTGAGGTCCACACGCTCCCCGGAGTCGACCGACGCCCGCGTCACCGTCACCCACGTGTTGTTCACCGCCGCCGTCCCCGAGAACGTGTCGGTCACCGCCGGATCGTGCAGCAGGTTCACATTCGCGCCCGGCAGCGACGCCGCCACCGTCCACCCGACACCCGGCTCCTGATGTCCCCACCCGTGCGGGATCGCCACCGTCCCGGCCCGGATGTCGTCGCTGACCTCCAACGGCACCACGATCGCCCCGGTGCGCGAACGCACCGTCACCGGCTCACCGTCGCGCAACCCGCGCGCCGCCGCATCCTGCGGATGCATCAGCGCCGTGCAACGATCGCGCCCCTTCACCATCGACGGCACATTGTGCAGCCACGAATTGTTGCTGCGCAGATGACGGCGACCGATCAACTTCAAGTCGTAGCCGTCGGCAGGCGCGGTCACCGCCTGACCCCGCTGCGCGTCCGCGAGAACTTCACGCACGGCCGCCACGAAATCCTCCGGCGCCACATGCACCTTCCGATCCTTCGTCCCGAGCAGCGACCGCAGCCTCGGCCGCAACGGACCCAGATCGATACCGCCCGCCGCCGCACGCGCCTTGCCCACTGTCAAACCCTTGCGACCCCGCCGCAACACCCCGTACGGCCCCGCCGCCACCCCGAGCGTGGCGATCCGCACGGGGCTGACCCGATCGAACACCGCGTTGAGCACCCGCGCGGTGAGCCGCCGCCCAGGCAACGGCACCATTTCGGTGACCAACCGCGCCATGATCTGCCAATCCTCCAGCCCATCGGCGGGCGGCTCGAACACGCGCGCGTCGAAACGCAGATTGTTGCGCACACTGAACACCGGGAACAGGATGTTGACGTCCTCGCGCTCCAACGGCGAGATCGGCGGCAGGATGATGTCCGCGTGCCGCGTCGTCTCCGTGACGTACATGTCCACGGCCACATAGAAATCCAGCCCGTCCAGCGCCGCCCCCAACCGGCCGCGCTGCGGCGTGGACAACACCGGATTGCCCGCATACGTGATCATCGCGCGGATCCGGCCCGGCCCCTCGGCCGACATCTCCTGCGCCAGCGCCGCCACCGGCAACTCCGAGCGGAACGACTTGTAGGTCCCGGAGCTGTCGGTCCACGCCCGATACCCCATCGGCAGATACTTCGCATACCGCGGCGCATCGATCGGCGGCGTCGCGAACATCTGCCCACCCGCCCGATCCAAGTTGCCCGTCACCGCGTTGATCGTGTTCACCAGCCAATGCGTCAACGTGCCGTTCACCTGCTGGCACACCCCGATCCGCGCATACAGCACCGCCGAGGGCGCCGCCGCGTGCTCTCGAGCCAGCCCGCGAATCGTCTCCGCGTCCACTCCCGCGTACTGCGCCATCTGCTCCGGCGACGCCTCGGCCACCAGCGCACGCAACTGCTCCCAGCCGGTGCTCGACGCGCGAATCGCCTTCACGTCACACAGATCTTCGGCGACCAGCACATGCAACATCGCCAGCAGCAGATACACATCACCGCCCGCAGCCACCGCGACGAGCTGATCGGCCAGCCGCGCCGTCTCGGTCCGCCGAGGGTCGATCACCACGACCTTCCCGCCGCGCCGCCGCACGTCCCGGATCCGCTGCTTCGCATTCGGCATGGTCGTCACCGACCCGTTCGACACCGCCGGATTCGCCCCCAGAATCACCAGGCGGTCGGTCCGATCGATATCGGCCACCGGCATCAGCACATTCGAGCCGAACATCCGCCACGCGACGAACTCCTGCGGGAACTGATCGATCGACGACGCCGAGAAGAAGTTCCGCGTCAGCAGCACCGCCCGCAGCAACACCGCGTACAGCACCGACGAGCTGTGCGCGGCCGGATTCCCCAGATACATGCCGATCGCGCTGTTGCCGTGCTCGCGACGCACCTTGCGCAACCGCCGACCGATCTCCTCGAATGCCTCGTCCCAGCCGATCGGCTCGAACGACGAACCCACCCGCCGCACCGGCGTCCGCAACCGATCCGGGTCGTGGTGCAACCCGCCCATCGCCGTCGCCTTCGGGCAGATGTACCCCTTCGACAGCACGTCCTGCGGATTGCCCTCGATCCGCGTCACCTGGTCACCGGAGACCGTGACGAGAATTCCGCAGTGCGCCTCGCACAACGTGCACTGACGGGCAATGGTGGTCGCACTCATGAATTTTCACCTTCTGCCGGATCGCTTCCCACAGGCTATCTGGGACAGCTCCTTCCGTACAGGGATCTATGTAGGGCGGAT
The DNA here is from genome assembly GCF_053603155.1 of Nocardia sp. NPDC004260. Lineage (NCBI taxonomy): Bacteria > Bacillati > Actinomycetota > Actinomycetes > Mycobacteriales > Nocardiaceae > Nocardia > Nocardia sp. NPDC004260. Next base: position 114,324 of record NZ_JBSGEZ010000005.1, read on the forward strand.
GCGGGCATGCAGATGCATGTCGTGCCAACCGTCCGCGTGCAACCCAGCACTGCGCCGGACACCCTCCGGCGCGAATCCCGCCTTCACCGCCGCACGACAGGACGCGGTATTACGCACCGAGTGCGACACCTCCAGCCGATGGAAACCCACCCCGAACGCCCACCGAGTCACCGTCTCGACCGCGGCGGGCGTCACGCCGCGGCCCCGCCATCCCGGAGCAGTCCAGTACGCGATCCCCGCCACGCCATCCGCGGGTGCCATATGCCGCAACCCGACCCTGCCCGCCACCACGTCACCGACGACGACCGCCCACTGCGGGCCGTCACCATTACGCCACCCCGCCTGCCAACGTGCGATCAACTCCCGCGCCTCGGCCTCGGAAACGACATCTCGAACATGCCAGCGCTGGATATCCGGATCCCGGTAGACGGCCTGGATCACCGCCGCGTCGGCGTTCGTCCAGGGGCGCACCACCACTGTCTCACCTCGCAAGGTGGGCTGCGTTCCCGCGGCGAACACTTCGGCGGCGACCACATCGGGCAGCAGAGCGGACACACCCGGGATTGTCACCCGGACATACCGCTCGCCGCCAGCGAATTCCCCCGTAGAGTCTCCCGATCACGGGCCGCGCCAACCTACCTCGATGGACAGCGGCTCGATCCCATGCGCGCCGCCGAACCGGGGGATCGTCTTACGAACACCCTCATTGTCCGACCCACGGCAACCCCGTGTGGCGAGACGACACCAACGACTGCCGAATGTCTCAGACCGTACGGTAGCTATGCCGTGCTCCGCACCGCGCGGTCGCTCGACACCCGCACACCCGAGTCGAGCAGAATCCAGGCGAGTAAGTGGCTGGAGCGCGCCAGATCCGAGCTGGACCGCTGAACCGGCGGTGAAGCGACGCCCATGGGGGAGTAGAGGAGTCGGGCCGCCCAGCTACACGGTCGGGACTTCCACCGCTCGACCACCGACGGCAGGCGCCGGATTCGGCGGCGAGAACCCCGGCAGGAACCGGTTCACCGCGGGAATCATCAGGTGAATCAGCGGCCCGATCCCGAAGGCGTAGACCAGTGTTCCGATACCGACGCTGCCGCCCAAGGCGAATCCCGTCACCAACACCGTCACCTCGATCGCCGTGCGCACCACCCACACCGATCGACCGGTCCGCCGAACCAGTCCAGTCATCAGCCCATCCCGCGGACCCGGGCCCATCCCCGCCCCGATGTACAACACACTCGCCACCGCGTTCAGCACAACTGCGGCCGCCATGGCGCAGACCCGCACCGCCAGCGCATCCCACGACGGCAGCCACGCAAGCCCCGCATCGACCGACACCGCGATCACCACGACATTGCTCACCGTGCCCAGCCCCGGCAACTGCCGCAGCGGAATCCACGCCAACAGCACCGCGACACCCGTAACCGCCGTGACGGCACCGAAACTGATCGGCACGTGCCGCGCCACACCTTGATGGAACACATCCCACGGATCCAGCCCGAGCCCAGCCCGCACCATCACCGCCATCGAGAACCCGTACAACCACAATCCGGCATACAACGCGACCAACCGACGAACCAGCACCGCCCCAGCGTGCCCGCAACTGGCCACCACAACCAGAGCCAATCACCGATCACTGGACCGCGCAGCGAAATCCATGAGGTGCGGCGGACCATCACGCCATGACGCAACCACACACGCCGCTAGGCCAGGGGAGTGCGATCTAGGAAAAACCCAAGACTTACCGAACCTCAGCCGCGCCATTCCCTGAAGCCGCTGTCCGAGGAGGTGACAATGCGAGGATGCCGAGCCGAGGAGAAACGTGGTGACCTACGAAGACGATGTAGTCGCCTCACTGTGGGCGAGGAGAGCCCGTTGGGCCCACGCCGCCGATGCCCGGAAAAGGCGTGCGGACCGCGCTCGCGCCGCTGTACTGATCCTCGGCGGCGTCGGGGCAATCGCGGCGGCGATGACCGCGACCATTCTGCGGACATCCGGCCTGCCGCAACTCGTAGTGACCACCATCGGCGCCGTCTGCCTCGCCGTGGCGACCTTCCTCACCGCTCATTTCCTCACACCCGCCGAATTCCGCCGCTGGTCTCGTGCCCGCGCAGTGGCAGAGAACATCAAGCAGGTGATCTACCGGTTCCGGGCACGAGCACGCCCCTTCCTCGGCGACAGTGCCTTGCTCAGCCTGCACCGGGCGATCGCCGAGATCGAGGAGAAGGCCGACGATCTTCTGCCCTACGTGACCGAGAACGACACCAGCTCCACACCAACAGGCAGCAGCCCACGCTCGGATACCGAGGTACCACCTCTACTGGCCCCCGAAGACTACGTGCGCCTCCGGGTACAACACCAGATCACGAACTATTACCAGCGCAGGGCGCACCAATACGCCGAACGAGCGCGGCGCCTACGGACATGGACCCTCGTACTCGGTCTGGCCGCCACCGTCCTCGCAACCGTCGCCGCGGTGCTCGCCGGCACCGCGACCGTCTCGACTCCCACCTCCCTGGCCTCCACGCTCACACCGTGGGTAGCGGTGCTGACAACGCTCAGCGCGAGCGTCGCCGGTCATCTGACCGGTCGCCGGTACGAGTTCCTGGTGATGAGTTATGCGGCGACGGCACGTCGCCTGCAACAGCTGCTGCAGGAGTGGAGGGCAGAGGGAGCACCGACCGACGAACAGCGGTGGACGGCCTTCGTCGACGACTGCGAAAGCGTAATCGCCGCCGAGAACCAGACGTGGGTCGCGAAGTGGACCGAAGAACCACCCGACCGCAGATGAATCGCCAGTCCGATACACCGCAGCAAGCCGTCTTCAGCACCGCCGAACCGGCTACCGGCAGGCTCCACACACAGAACGAGTAGCCCACTACTCGCGCCACCTGTCGCCGTCCGCGACAGCATTCTCCCTATGTACCGGGTGTTCGTGAGCCATTCCAGCCGCGATAAGGCATCCGCGGTGGCCGTCACCCGGTGGCTGACCGAGAACGAACCGAGCCTGAGCGGGGAAATATTCCTCGATGTCGACTCCCGGACCGGTATCGCGCCAGGGACCCGCTGGAAATCCGAACTCGTCCGCGCGGTCGATCGCTGCGAAGCGGTGATCTGCTTGATCTCCCCTGATTGGGAACGTTCACCCGAGTGTCTAGCCGAATTCCGTCACGCGGAATCGCTCAACAAACGGATCTTCTGCGCTCGCATCGATCCCGCGGCTCGCGGAGAGAAAACCCGCGAGTGGCAATTCTGCGACCTCTTCCCCGACGGGCACAGCCCGGTCACCACCATCGCATCCGAAGACAGCGGCACACCGACCGTTCTCGCCAGCGACGGCCTGCGCAGAATGCTCCGCGGCCTACGCGAAGCCGGAATCGGTGCCGAACATTTCCCCTGGCCACCACCGGGCGACCCCGGCCGCGCACCGTACCGCGGCTGGCAATCCATGGAGGATGTCGACGCGGCCATCTTCTTCGGCCGCGACCCACAAATCCTGCGCGGCCTCGACGTGCTTCGCGGCATGCGCTCGACGGGTGTCGAAGGCCTGTTCGTCGTACTCGGCCCATCCGGTGTCGGGAAGTCGTCATTCCTGCGCGCCGGGCTCCTTCCCAGGCTGCACCGTGACCGCGACAACTTCCTGCTGTGCGACATCGTCCGCCCCGAACGCGCCGCGGTCACCGGAGATCAAGGCCTCGCCCACGCCATCCTGCAACTCAGATCCCGCGCAGGCCTGACCGGTCCCGCGCTCGGTGACATCAAAGCAGCCTGCCTGGCAGGCGACACCGGCCGGCTGTCGAACTGGCTCCGCGAGGCACGGCGTGATCCGCTCGACCCAGACGCGGCGCCGACGCTGATCCTGCCGATCGATCAGGCCGAGGAATTGTTCACCACCGAGGCCGGGCCGGAGGCAGCCACATGCCTCGAGTTGCTCGGCGAACTACTGCAACCGAACGCGATCGCCGAGTTGCCCATGATCGCAGTGGTGACCATTCGAGCCGACCGATACGAGGCCCTACAGACAGCGCCGGAACTACTCGGTGTACACACCAGGGAATTCAGTGACTTGAAGCCGATGCCGGTGAGCGAATTCAAAGAAGTGATCACCGGCCCCGCTGCTCGCGCCACAACCGCGGGCCTGCGTCTGACTCTCGCCCCCGCACTCGTCGCCCAGCTGGTAACCGACGCCACCGGCGGCGCGGACAGCCTGCCGCTCCTCGCGCTGACTCTCTCACGCCTCTACCTCGATTACGGCAGCACCGGAGAACTCACCCTCGCCAACTACCAATCGATGGGCGGCATGCAACATATCGTCCACGCCGAAATCGATACGTTGCTCGCCGCGGATCCCGACCTCCGGTCACAGCAACTCGACGTGCTGCACGCGGCGTTCATTCCGTGGCTCGCCACCGTCGATCCGAATACCGACCAGCCCTCGCGCCGAGTCGCACGCTGGAGCGAGCTTCCGCCCGCCGGCCACGACCTGATCAATGCCATGATCGCCCGGCGACTGCTCGTCAAAAATGAGCGCGGCGGCGAGACGGTGATCGAGGTCGCGCTGGAAAGCCTCCTCCGGCAATGGGCGCCACTGGCGCGGTGGCTGCAGGAACAGGCCAAGGACCTGAAGGACGCCGACAACCTCGATCGCGCGGCCGCGGACTGGTATCGCAACGCGCGCAGCCCCGAGTGGCTGATCGAGGGTGCGCGACTCACCACGGCAATGCAGTTGGCGAACTCCCCGATGTTCACCGACCGGGTTCGCCACGCGGCGGAGTTCCTCGAGGCCTCCAAGGAGCGCGAGGACGCCGAAACGGAGGCCGAGCGGCAACGCCGAGAGGCCGAACTGCGCAACGCACAGCAACGTCGAGACGAGGCTCAAGCACACGCGGCCGTGCTGCACAAACGCACGAAGGTCCTGCGTGCGGTACTCGCCCTGACACTGGTGGTGGCCCTGGCCGCGGTGACCGGCTTCGTACTGGCGGTCGCCGCCCGCAACGACGCCAACGCGAAACGCCGGGAGGCCGACGATCGCAGCCGTGAGGCACTCGCCGAACGACTCACCTCACAAGCACAGGCCATGCTCGCCGGGGGCCAACCCGGCAGTGAACTACAGGCAATAGCCGAACTGCTCGCCGCGCAGCGCGTCTCGGCGAATCCGAACATCGGCGCACTGGTCACCGCATTGAGCAAAAAGCCCCAACTGCAGAAAATCATCGACCCATCCAGTGGCGGTCTCGGGCTCCCCATGCTCAGCACTGACGGTCAGCGAATCGCAGCGTCCACCCCTTCGGGAACTCAACTACTCGACACCGAGACCGGGCAGCCGACAGGAAAGCCGTTCGCAGATCCCAAGACCACCCGCGCGGTAAAACCGAGTTCGGACGGCCGATTTGTCGCGATAATCGGCGCGGACAAGACGATCCGGGTATGGGACTCAGCCGTCCCACAGCCCATCGGTCAGCCGATGACCGGCACTATGAATGGCGCCGATGTCGTGGCGGTCAGTTCCGACGGGCACCGGGTCGCCGCGGTGGACACAGACCGCGCAGGCACCGCGGATACTTTGCGGTTGTGGGACGCGGAGACCGGGCAGCAACTCGGGAGTCCGCTGACAGGACACGTCGGCCGAATATCCGCTGTGGCGTTCAGCCCAGACGGGCGGCACCTGGCTTCAGCCGGCGGGGACAATACCGTTCGCCTATGGGACGCAAGTACCGGGTCGGCACTGGGTGAACCGTTGCGGGGCGGCGGCGACCCCCGCATGGGCGACAATGACGCGACCTTGAGCGTGGCATTCAGCCCAGACGGCCATACCGTCGCCGCAGGCGGCTCCACCGTGGGCGTCGGCACATTGATCAGCGCCGGTTCACCTCTACGGCTGTGGAACGCCGACACCGGCGAGACAATCGGCACACCGGTCTTCGGAAACTACGGAGCGATACAGTCTGTGGCATTCAGCCCGGACAGCGGCCGGATCGCCACCGGCAGCAGCGACAAGACCGTACGACTATGGGACGCACGCACCGGTCAGCCGATCGGCCATCCGCTCCAGTTCCAAGGACCGGTGTCGGATGTCGCCTTCACCCGGCAAGGGAATCGGATCGTTTCGGTATCCAGCGACACCGTCCAGGCGTCGAACGCCGATACCGAGGCGGCACTCACCACGAGAACGGGTGGTAGCATGGCGGCCAGCACACCGGCCGAGGGAGGCTACGGGCTGGACACTACCGCCGATCGCCCGCGCGTTCTCGCGTTCCACGACGACACCTTCCGAAGCTTCGACGCCGATACCGGCGAACCGGTCGGTCCCACCATTGTCACGGAGGCACTTCGCGGAACCAAAGCTTTCGACCTCAGCCCGGACCACCGCTGGCTCGCAGTCGGGACCGGAAAAGAAGTCCATATCGTGGACACCTCGAACGGGCAGCCGCACGGCGAGCCGATCAGAGGGCACGACGACTACGTGAACTACGTGGAATTCGACCCCAGCGGCCGGACAATCGCAACCGCGAGCAACGACAAGACAGTCCGACTCTGGGACTGGCGAAACGGCCGGCAGATCGGCAAGCCGATGACCGGTCACCAATACGGCGTCCGATCCGTTGCCTTCAGCGACGACGGTCACCGCCTGTATTCCCGCAGCGGATCTGGGACACCGCGACCGGACGAGCGATCGGCAAGCCCATCGGCAGCCCCAACACTTTCGGTTTCGCCGACATGACGATCAGCCCCGATGGCCGGCGCATCGCCGGGGTGAGCGGGAAAACAATCCAGCAATGGGACGCCGAGAGCGGCGACGCGGTCGGCCCGCCGATGGAAGGCTCCGACCGGCAGGTAGACATCGCCTACAGTCCCGACGGCCGCCATCTGGTTTCGATCTGCGCCGACAGCACACTGCGGTTTTGGGATACCACCACAGGAAGCCAGGTCGGCGAGGCCGTCGACACGACGGCAGCAGGCAAAGCCTCCCACGTCAAGTTCAGCCACGACGGCCGACGCATCTTCCTTGCCGCCACGCAAGCCACCCTCGACGGCAATCCGCCATTCGTCGGCGGCGGCATCTGGCAGCTGCCGGCGCCCGCCGCATGGATGGACGCGCTATGCGACAAGCTGGCCTCGAATCCGAGCCATGAGCAGTGGAAAGACTGGATCTCGCCCGACGTCTCCTACCGAGAGCTGTGCCCCGGCAAACCCAGTCCGTGACGTCATCGTGCCCATCAAGTGGGTTGCCGCCGCTGGACGACGCCGTCACATAGCTGTCCAAATTTGTTCCCCCGAGCCGCGCTTCGTCACAGTGACAAAACTAGGGGGCGGGGAAGGAGTGGGGAAGAAGGGTGCGGCAGATAAATGCCACAGCGACAACATGACACATGCATAACTATGCATACATCGACGCATGATTCAACCACACAGAACACGCGTATCCAGAGCTCTCACACAGGCCCGACAACCCCAGAGCCTCACCGGTTGACCCGATCCCGCACACCGGATCGAACAGCACGACATACGGGCCCTCGAGCACCCCCTCCGACCAGGCCAAAACTTCGCCGATAATCAACATTATGTCAACTAGAGGACTGGTGACCGCTCCCCGGTTCGAAGAAGCCTCATCTCCCGGCATCCGGGTGAGACGTATCGGCGAGGCTGAGCATCGCGCGGTTACGCCAGTTAGTCGTCGTGCCGCAGATGTGTGATCGCGCCGGGCGCGGTTGCGAACGACACGAAACCGGCGGCCTCCACCGGCAGCATCGTCCACGTGGTGATGACGAATGTCAGCGCCTAGCCGTGCGTTACGACGATGTGGTCGGTGTCCGCCATAGTTCGCGCACACACGCACCGACTCGGGTGGCGGCTTCACGCCGTGTCTCCGCGCCACGGATCGGACCGCGATGGTCGAGCCGATCGTGGTCGGGTGCGGGCACCTGCCGCTCCATCAACCACGCGTTCGGCCGACCACCCGCCTGCCCGAAGTCGATCTCGCGCAGTCGCCGGACCCTGCATGCCACTCCCCCTGGCTCGCCAACGGACTCGAACGGCCCGGACACGCGACCCTATCCGCGCCGGTTCGCGGCTCGCGCCGGGTCCAACCCCGAAATATGGCCCGGCATCGAGGAGGCGGACTCAAGCCAGCAAGTCCGCGAGTTCCGCGTGCAGATCCAGCAACGTGGAAATCTGACCGGCCGGACGGCGGCCCATACCGCACTCGGTGGCGATGCCGAACTCGCGGACCACCGAGCGGGCAGCTTCGATCCGTGCCAGCCCGCCCGCACGGCCGTCGGTGGCGTGCACCAGCCCGAGGTACAAGTCCGTTCCAGATGGCAAAACAAGATCGGCGAGAGGCTTGAAATAGTCGGCATCGGTACGCGAGCGCGGAACCGGCAGGTGAATCCAGTCGACCTGCCGCTCCAGCCCGGCCAGGATACGGCCGGCGACCGCAGCCAGCTTGCCGGTATCGGCGGGTTCGGCGAAGTGCTGGTGACCGAAATCGCCATAGCAGAGGTGATAACCAAGACTTACCGACTCGGGCACAGCATCGCCCAACCGAACGAGCCGCCGCCCCACTTCCTCGAGCTGCGTCGGGTAGTCGGAGCCGAACCACGACGGGAAGATGCCCTCGAAGATCGCGAACTCGACCGCGGCATCCCACTGCACCGCAAGGTCTTCCGCCGGGATCGTGTCGAGGATGACGGCGAGTTCGTCGAGCAGCCGCGCCTCGTATCTGCGCTCCAACTCGCCCTGCGGACCCGCGACGAACGCACCGATCACCGCGATAGGCGTTGGCAAGCTCACCTGGAACCGAATGCCCGCGGGGATCGTCCCGTCCTCGCGCAGCCGGCGGAAGACTCGCCAGGATTCCAGCGCCGCGTCCGCGTAACCCAAGGGACCGAAGTCGATCGACGCCGCGTCCACGCCGGGCTTGGGCCGCACCCGCTCGCTCGGCCCGTACTCGGGGCTCGGCGGCGGAATGGTTTCCAGGTCCGGATGCGCCTGCATCTTGGGCAACTGCCACACTACCCAGTTGTCCCGAACTCCGGTCTCCCCATCCGGAATGCGCTTCAAGTGCTTGCCGATTCGCCGCGCCGCCTCGGAGAAGACTGTTTCGGCATCCGCCAGCGGCACACTGCCGCACAGATGAACTCCGCGCCCCTCACCCATTACAACCTCCTCCGCATGGCCTACCACTGGTTGAGCCGATCTGATCGAAACCAGACATTTGCCACGCATCCGTCCAGACATCCGGATCGAGATATAGCTATCGATCATCTAGCGCTATGGGGTGCAGCGTATGCGCGGAGTGCGAAGTGAGATCCCCATGTCTGGGAAACATCAGCGGTAGGTTCACTGGCCGAACATGCCCCCCTTCGGTCTTGCCGGTCATGGCGCTGCGCAACGAGAATCAGCCCTTCGCCGACTTGTTCTTCTCGATCGCCCCGGAGGTTGTCACCATCTGCGAACTACTCGTTCTCGTCAACGGACTGCCCGGCGCCGGGAAGTCCACCTTGGCTCCGGCGCTGGCGCTCGAGCTCGGCGCGCACTTGATCACGCGGGACGCCATCAAAGAAGCGCTGTGCTCAGGGCTCGATCACACCGCGGTACTACCGAATATCGGGGCGATCGCGACAGAGGCCGCGTGGGCGCTCGCCGCCGCGCTACCCGGTGTCGCGCTGATCGACTCGTGGTGGTTCAAACCCCGAGATGCGCGATACGCCGCCAACGGCATCGCGAAATCGGGCGCGACGCGAGCGGTGGAGGTCTGGTGCTCGGTTCCGCCCGAGCTCGCCCGCGACCGATACCGCGGCCGTACGCGTGCCGCCCTGTATCACGATGACGCGCACCTCGCGCACGACTGGGACCACTGGGCGCGCCTGGCCGAACCGCTCGCGCTCACGCCGGTCGTCGCCGTCGACACCACCGGCCCGGTGGACGGATCGGACCTCGCGCGCCGGATCATGGCCGCGGCGACTGTTGCCATCGGCGACGTCCTCTAGCACTGGATTCACATCACGCCTGGTCTATGACGAAACAGTCCCCCCTGGCGTCGATGCTGCTTTGGTGTGGGTTCGGCTGGATCGGAACCTTGGATGCAGGTGTGAATTATGCATATATACGCAAAGGAACGTATCGCAATCTTTTTCTTCACGCGCTAATGCACGTGGATCGCTTCAAGCGACGCTGACAATGTCGCGAGGTATGCATGAACGGTTCCCACGCCAGCATCCCGCGCTGAACCGGATTGTTCACCTACAGAACGTTTTACGTATCGCCACGACTCTTACCTCCACTCCCCTACCCCATTTCCGCGCAAGCCCGAACGCCGGACACGCTTCCCGCGCGACTTCCGACCTCGCACAGCGGCATTCGCGAACCGATAGCAAGCTGAACTAACGTTCGAATCGTGCTTGGACATTCACATGCGACCAGTGGCGCATTGGCCTGGTCGGCGGCAGCGGCGACGCTACCGGTCACCATCTTGACGTTTCCCGCTCTCCAGGATGCGACGGGACATCTCGGTACCGTCGATCTGCTGCTGGGCGTCTTTCTCACGGCCGGGGCCGCGCTGCTGCCAGACGCGGACCATCCCGACGGGACCATTTCACACACTTTGGGTCCGATCACGCACACCGCATGCAAGCTCATCTCCTGGGTCTCCGGCGGCCATCGCGGCGCCACCCACTCGTTGGCCTTCGTCGCGGCCGCCGCCTACGGCACGTGGGCCGGCGAGCACTGGCTCGGGCGCTGGTTCACCCTGAGCCTGGTCTTCTTCCTCCTCGCCCTGGCTGTACGCGCACTGCATCTGTGCCCGTCCGGCAACAACTTCAAGGCATGGGGACCGATCGTCGTGCTCGCCTCCGCGGGCACGTTCGCCATGGAGCATTGGATCGCCGACAAGCCGGTCTGGCTGCCGTTCGCGGTCGGACTCGGCGCACTGGCCCACCTGCTCGGCGACTGCCTCACCGAGCGCGGCTGCCGCCTGTTCTGGCCCTTCGGCGTGCGAGTCAGTCTTCCCGTCATCGAGCGCACCGGGAACAAGGTCGAAACCTTCATCATCGCACCGCTTTTCACGGCCGGTACCCTGGCGATTCTCTGGTACACCATCACCCACCAGCCCTGACATCTCGACGCCGCAGCCCAGGCCGCCGCGCTCCCGGCGGCGCGATTGCCGCGACAGGCAGCCTGGGCAGCAGCGTGAGAGGCCACCTGTTCCGCTCCGTTCCCTTTCCATGCTGCTTTGGTCTGTCGTGGTTGAGTGTGGCTGCTGGTTGGGACATTGAGACACATTTGTAGATGCGCATATCTACGTATCAGCATGTTTATCACTCGCAGTCCATAGACGTCCATTCTTGGTACCTTCGCCTCCGCCCATAAGCGGTCCCCTACCGTGCACCGTTTCTCCCGAGACCTCCGCATTCCCCCGGCTACCCTGATGCCATGCTCGCCTCGACCATGCAGCCGCAACGCTGGACACCACCGCGCTCCCCCGCACGAGCGCGTCAAACCCGCAGTGCTCCACCTCTTCCCGACATCCGGCGCCTCGAGCTGCCGGGTGCCGGCCCGGAAGATGTCGTCCTCTCCCCCGACGGCAGGATCATCGCGGGAGTCGACGGCGGCGCAGTCCTCAGCATCGATCCGGCGACCGGCGACGTCCGCGAACTCGCGAACACCGGAGGCCGCCCGCTCGGTCTGCACGCCGACGCCGACGGCCGCGTGCTGATCTGCGATTTCGAACGTGGACTGCTGGAGCTGGACGCCGAGGGCGGGCTGAAGGTCCTGGTCGATGAAATCGACGGCGAGCGGCTACGGTTCGCCAGCAATGTGGTGCGCGATGCCGACGGCACGATCTACTTCTCGGCGTCGTCGCGCCGGTACTCGCTCGATGAGTACATGGGTGACATCCTGGAGCACTCCGGCACGGGTCGCCTGTTCCGCCGGGATCCCGCGGGCAACGTGGAGACGCTCATCGACGGACTGCAATTCGCCAACGGCGTCGTCCTGGCACCCGATCGCTCCAGCGTGGTCGTCGCGGAGACCGGCGGCTACCGTCTCACGCGCTATTGGCTGACCGGTCCGAAGGCGGGAACGCAGGAACGGTTGATCGAGAATTTGCCCGGATTCCCGGACAACCTCGGCCTCGGCAGCGACGGCCTGATCTGGATCACGCTTCCTTCGCCGCGTAATCCGTTGCTGGACCGCCTGCTTCCACTGCCCGGCATTCTGCGGCGCATCGTGTGGACGCTGCCGAAGTGGGTGCAGCCGAAGCCGGCGCGGACGGTGTGGGTGCTGGCGGTCGATTTCGACGGCAACGTCGTGCACGACCTTCAGGTCGAGGGCACCGACTATTCGATGGTGACCGGCGTGGTCGAGCAGGACGGCGTGCTGTATCTGGGCAGTCTCACCGAGGCGGCGGTGGCCGTGTCGCGAGTGCCGTAGGGTTCACTTTTCAGTGCACAGTTGTACACTGAGTTCGTGACGGAGGGTGTGCCCCAGCGGCAAGCGGAGGTCAGGGCGCTGGCCCGGCTGGCCGGTGACGAACTCGGCGGTGCGGTCGACGGGATCGCGGCCGTGCACCGGGCGATCGCGCACCGCGTGTTCGCGGCGGTGCGGTGGGGCGTGGGGCCTGCGGCGGCTCCGGTCGAGCTGATGCACGATGCGATCGCGGAGAGCGTCTACCGCGTGGTCGGTGGATCCGCGGTGGCGGCGGGCATGGTCGCGGAACGGACAGCGGATCTGCCCGGCGTCGCACCGTCACGCACGGTGTACGGCTCGGGATTGCTGGCCGCGCTGCAGGGTTTGATCGGTGATGATCTCGAGCGGACGCGGCCGATTCTGGCCGGTCCGATGACGTTCCGGATCGACGGCGCTCCCGTGCCCGCGGAGCTCGTCGGTGCGCGCGTTCAACGGCCCGCCGCCCACGTCGTGGTGTTCTTGCACGGCTTGGTGGAAACCGAGCACGCGTGGGGTTTGGGCGGCGGGCCGACCTATGCCGAGCGTCTGGAGTCCGATACGGGATGCACGTCGTTGCAGGTCCGGTACAACACCGGTCTGCACATCTCGGAGAACGCGGCGCAGTTCAGCGAGCTGATGCAGGGCTTGGTCGATGGGTGGCCGGTGCCTATCGAGCGGTTGTCGCTGGTAGGTCATTCGATGGGTGGGTTGGTCGCCCGGGGTGCGTGTTTCGTGGCGAGTGAAGCCGGGGTGCCGTGGGTGCGGCGGGTGCGCCACGTGGTGTGCCTGGGTTCACCGCACATGGGCGCGCCACTGGAGCAGTTGGTGCATTACGCGTCGGCGGCGCTGGTGCGGTTTCCGGAAACCCGTCCATTCGGGCGGCTGTTGCGTCGCCGCAGCGCGGGTATCCGGGACCTTCGGGACGGCTCCCTGGTGGACGAGGATTGGCGTGATCTGGACGCCGACGCGCTGCGTCGCCGGGTCGTTCGGGAGGTTCCGCTGCTGCGGGACGCGGACCATTATTTCGTTACCGCCACGGTCACGCGGAGTTCGCGGCATCCGCTGGGGCGTGTGGTAGGTGACGGGCTGGTTCTCACACCGAGTGGCTCGGGCCGGGCTCGGACCCGGCGCATCGGGTTCGATGTCGGCAAAGGCATGCATGTCGCGTCGGCGCATCACTTCACGTTGCTCAATCACGCGGCGGTCTACCGCGCGTTGCGTACCTGGTTGGCCTCGGAATCGGCTGGGTCCGGTGGAGTTTCTCGCTGAACTCCCGGCGGGGCAGGGCGTGGCCGTGCCCCGCCTCGGCGTTCAGAGAAGGTCTTCGGGGTCGGCGTCGGCTTCGAGGCGCACGTCTTCGGCGAAGCGGGTTTCGGTTTCGGCGTCGTCGTGCTCGGTGTGGGCGGCGTAGAGCAGCAGGCAGCCGCGGATACCGTCGAGGAGGTCTTCCAAGAGGTCGAGAGCGGGGCGGGCGGGGTCGAGTCGGCTGATGCGGAAGCTGGTGAGCATTGCTTCGCGGGTGTCGGCGTCGACGCCGAATCGGTGGGCTTGGGCTTCGATGTCGGCGACGCGGGCGACGAGGCTCCAGGGGGCTGGGACGCGGCCTTCGTGGACGGCCATCGCTTCGGCGATCAGGTCGAGGACGACTTCGGTCGGGGTGTCGCCTGCGGCGAGTCGTTCGAGTACGAGGGTGGGTGTCTCGACTTGGAGCGCTTCGATGTCGTCGGCTTCGGCGACGACATCGGTGGTGGCTACGTTCGCGGCCTCGCCTGCGACTTCGGCGGCGGCGTAGAGCCAGTGTGCCGCGGCGACGGAGGCGGAGGCGGGGTCGAGTTCGGTGAACAGTTCGATGCTGCCGAGTGGGTCGTTGCGCAGGAGTGCGTCGGCGGCGTGGACCTGGGCCGGGGATACGTCGGGGCGGGACAGTTCGACGGCTTGGCGGGCGCGGCCGGAGAGGTCGCCGCGTTCGGCGGATTCGATGGCTTCCTGTTCGGTGCGTACCTCGGCGGCGACGGTTTCGAGCAGGGCGGCGTGGTCGATGTCGTGCAGGGTGCGGCCGATGCGGTGGGCGGATTCGACGACGCCGCTGTAGGAGACGAGCAGTCCTTCGTCGGTGGGCAGGTTGGGATTGCGCAGTCCGGCTTCGACTTCTTTGAAGTTGCGGCGTTCTTCGGCGCGGCGCCATGCTTCGCTGTTGGGGACGTCGGGGTCGCCCGCGGCGCTGGCGGGGTGGGTGTAGGTGCGCCATTGGAACCGCGAGAGGGTGGTGAGGTTCGACGCCAGATCGGTTGCCTGGTCCGTGGTCACCTGCGGGGGCAGGGTGGCCACCGCCTGGGCGAGGTCGCCTCGTCCGGTCGCCCAGGTGGCGACGAGGGCGGCGCGGTCGGCGTCGAATGCGTATCTGGTCACCTGGCAAGTCTGGTCGATCGGCGGCGGATGCGCTCGGTCAATTGATTCGCTTGTGTGATGTTGTGCGGCGTTTCCTGGGGACGCGCTGGGCGGATGGGGCGATGACTGTCGATCATGGTGATCCGGGCGGCGGGCCTTCGGCAGCGCAGGAGGCGAGAACTATTGCGGCCGGGTCGAATACCGCGACGTCGGCGAGTCCGGCGGAGGATGGTTCGCCGTGGGCGTGGAGTTGGCGCGGCGGTCGCGGTTGGGGGGAGCCCGGATTGTGACCGTTGTGGGATCAGCGACACGCGAGTTCTTCTCCCGGCCGCCAGCAATCTCGCAGTTACGCTACGGCGATGCGTACACGCACTCACCGGCGCGGGTTCGCCGCGTTGTCGGCCGCTGCGGCGATGCTGATGGCTTCGGGGGTGTCCGCTGCTCAACCGGGCCGGGAGCTGCCCGTGTTCGGTAGGAATTTTTTGTGGGGTGTGGCGTCGTCGGGGTTTCAGTCCGAGGGTCATGCGCCGGACAGCAACTGGTCGCGTTTCATCGCGTCGGGTGGGACGGCGGATCCGTATCTGGATTCGGTGGACTTCGCTCGCCGCTATCTCAGCGATATCGATCTGGCGGCGCGGTTGGGTGTGCGGGTGTATCGGGTGGGTATCGAGTGGGCGCGGTTGCAGCCGGCGCCGCATGCCTGGGATGAGGCGGCGTTCGGGTTCTATGACGATGTGATCGCCCGGATCGTCGCGGCGGGGATGCGGCCGATGCTGACGTTGGATCACTGGGTGTATCCGGGGTGGGCGGTGGATCGGGGCGGGTGGCGCGATCCGGGCATGGTGGAGGATTGGCTGGCGAACATGCGCAAGGTGGTGCAGCGGTATGCCTCGCGTGATCCGCTGTGGGTGACGTTCAACGAGCCTGTGGCGTATGTCGGCACCGAGTTGCGCACGGGCGGGATCGGTGTGGATGAGGCGCCGGTGATGCTGGATCGGATCGCGCAGGCGCACAACGAGATCTACGACGTCATCCACGCTTATCGGTCGGGTGCTCAGGTGACCAGCAATCTGGGGTATGTGGCGGGTGCGGAGACGGAGGTGAATCAGCCGATCGTGGATCGGATTTCGGCGAAGCTGGACTTCATCGGTCTGGACTATTACTTCGCTCCGTTGCCGCAGACCGGGGAGGCGGCGCAGGGCGGTGCGGAGGGGGGTCCGCCGATGTGGGAGCTGCCGGTGCATCCGGAGGGTATCTACTACGCGTTGCGGCATTACGCGCGCCAGTTTCCGGGGCGGCCGCTGTATGTGGTGGAGAACGGGCTGCCGACGGAGAACGGGCAGGTGCGCCCGGATGGGTATACCCGCGCCGATCATCTGCGGGACACGGTGTATTGGTTGCAGCGGGCGAAGGCCGATGGGATGAATGTGGTCGGCTATAACTATTGGAGTCTGACGGACAACTATGAGTGGGGTTCCTACGCGCCGCGGTTCGGGCTCTATACGGTCGATGTGCTGACCGATCCGACGTTGGCGCGCCGCCCGACCGATGGGGTCGACGCGTATGCCCGGCTGATCCGCGGAGGTGGTGTGGCGCCGGATTATCGGCCGACGCGGGCTCCGGTTCCCTGTGTCCACATCGATGCGGCGGAGACCTGTGTCGGGGAGGATCCGGCCTAGAGCGGTTGTAGCCGGGTGGTGGTGGGGTTCCGGTAACGTCGGGCGGAAGTGCACGCGTTCGCGGGTGGGGCACGCTCCTCCCGGAGAGGTGATTCATGACGACCGATAGTCACCTGCCGCTCGGCTTGCGGTACCCGGCGGCGTCCTTCTCGGAGTATCTGCGCCGGTATGCGCCGCAGTTGTTGCCGGATCCGGATTTCGGCGGTGGCGCGAGTGGTGTCGCGCCGCACGGGACGACGATCGTCGCGATCGTCTATCGCGGTGGTGTGCTGGTGGCGGGTGATCGGCGAGGCACGATGGCGCATCTGGTGGCGACGCGCGATATGCGGAAGGTGTTCATCACCGACACGTATTCGGCGGCGGGTTTCGCGGGCACTGTCGGGATGGCGGTGGAGATGATCCGGTTGTTCGCGGTGGAGCTCGAGCATTACGAGAAGATCGAGGGAGCGTCGCTGACGTTCGACGGCAAGGCGACGAAGTTGTCGGCGATGGTGCGGGCGAATCTGCCTGCGGCGCTGCAGGATATGGCGGTGATTCCGGTGCTGGTCGGCTACGACCCGGACGCTGTGGAGCCGGAGCGGGCGGGGCGGATCGTGTCGTATGACGCGGTGGGTGGCCGGCAGGAGGAGCGTTTCGGTTACACGGCGGTCGGTTCGGGGTCGGTGTTCGCGAAGTCGTCGTTGAAGAAGACCTATCACCGTGGGATCGATGCGGAGGCGGCGTTGCGTCTGGCGGTGCAGGCGCTGTTCGACGCGGCCGATGATGATACCGCGACGGGTGGCCCGGATCTGTTGCGCGATATCTATCCGACCGCGGTGCTGGTCGATGCCGACGGCGCGGTGGAGGTGCCGGAGGAGCGTCTGGCGCAGATCGCCCGGGCGGTGGTCGATGCGCGTTCGGCCGCGGAGGGGCATTAGCGGCGGGGATGTCCGCTTCGGGCGGCGCTGCTCGGAATGCGTTCGGGCGGCGGGGATTCGCGAATTGTCGGCCGCGCCGCGCGTATTTGTGACCGAAGTCGCAATGCTGCGTTGTTAAGCGTGTCACAGCAATCGCGGTGTGGCAGATACGGCATCGGTGCGGCAAATCCGCGAATGTCGAGTTCAACGCCGTGCGCGAAATGTTACTCGCCGGTTGGGTCACTCTCGGCCGGTATGCGCCGGGAGCTGCGGCGATGCGTGGGAGATCGATCACGCTTGCCTGCTGTCGCGCAGGTGCTTACGGTGATTTTCGTCGATGGCCGATGACGCCCGATCGAATTACATCTCATTGATGTGCCGCGATATTCGGCTTTCCAAGGCAATTCCGCTGTTATTGCTCTGGGCGGCAGCATTATTCATGCGGCACCGGCGAAAATGGAGCAATGGTACAACCAACCCCCTGGCAGGCAAGCGAAGCGCGAGACGGTCGGAGCCGTGGCTCCGGAGGCGGCGGACGCGGTGCGAGGCCACCACGGGGGGTGGACTGGGGTTTCTTGTTCGCCGCGGCCGCGAGCGCGGTCGGCTTCGCCCTGTTGTTCCAGCCGTGGCTTTCGGCGTCGGGTTCGGGAGGCGAGGCCCGCTCCGACGCGTTCGGCCGGGTCACCGGGGCCACGAACGGGTTCGACGAGTGGTCGGTGTCGAAATTCCGTGACGTGAACATCAGCGGCGCCTGGGGTCTGCTGGCCGCGGCCGCGATGCTCGTCACCGTGTTCGCTGCGCTGGCGCAGCTGCGGATGCGCACCCGCGCGCTCGCTCTTCTAGTGATCGGCTCCAGCGTGACCGCGGCGATCGTGGTGCTGATCGCCTTGATGTACCTGGATGCCAGGGGGCCGGAATTGCGGATCCTGATTGATCCGGGTGAGGGTCTCGGCGCGGGATTGGTGCACCGCTTTCTCGGCGAGTTCGGGAGCGCTCCCGGTCCGGGTGAGCGGCGCATGGCCAGCGCAGGACTGACTTCGATGGCGTTGGCCGCCGGGGTGCTCAGCTGCGCCGCCGCGGTGGCCGCGCTCGCGCAGGGCACTCGCCGTTACGCCCTCAGCCCGATGCGCGCCCTGTCGTGGTTGGTGACGCCGCTGCCCGCCGAGCCGGAGCAATCCGCCGCCGTCGCCGAGGCGCCGCGTCCGGCGGCGCAGCCCAGGCCCACGCCGGAGGCCGCCGAGCGGCTGTTGTGGGACGAACTCGTCTTCGACGACGACTTGGTCGCCAACGTCACGTGGGTGCGGAACACCAACCCACCGCGGCCCGAAACCGCCGGGCACCGGTCGACGCCGGTCCTCACCCGCTAGCGGCCGATGGGCGGTCCGGTCCCAGTGTGACGGCGGCTTCGTGCCGCGCGCGTCAGTCCGGTAGCGGGGGTAGTTCGAGGTTTTCGCGGAAGGTCGCGCCGACGTAGTCGGAACCGGTGATGCCGCGGCGGCGTAGTTCGGGCAGCAGTCCGTTGACGACGAAGTCGCGGGTGCGTTCGTCGGCGAGTCCGCCGAGGGAGATCACATCGAGAACGCCTGCGTCGTAGCGTTCTTCGATCGCGTCGGCCAGTTGTTCGGGGGTGCCGGCGACGGCCCAGTGGCCGGTGTCTTTGGCGGCGATGATCAGCTCTCGCAGTGTCTTTCCCGACCGTGCGAAGTTGCTGAAGATCTCCACGCGGCCGCGTCGGCGGTGCACGGAGGCCACGTCGGGGAGCACGTTGTCCGGGAGGGGCTTGTCCAGCGGCAGGCCGGACAGGTCGACGCCGCCGCCGAGCATGTCGGCGAGGGCGACGCGTCCCGCTTCGAAGTCGGTCGCCTCGGCCTGTTCCCGCGCGAGGCGCTTCGCTTCGGCATCGGTGGCGCCGTAGGTGGCGTGGAACGAGCTCATGATCAGCGGCAGGCCTTCGGCGCGGCCGAGTTCGCTCGCGCGTGCGCGAATGCGTTTGGTGTAGGTGACCGCGTCTTCGAGGGTCGGCAGTGAGGTGAACACGACCTCGGCGAATCGCGCGCCCAGTTCGATCCCGCCTGCCGATTGCCCGGCCTGGAATTGCACGGGTCTGCGCTGCGGTAGGGGCGGAATGTTCAGCGGTCCACGGACGGTGAAGTACCGCCCAGCGTGATCGATGGGCCGCACGCGGGTGGCGTCCAGGATCGCGCCGCCGTGCCCGTCGGGGGTCAGCGCGCCGGACTGCCAGCTGTCGAACAGGGCGTTGACCACCTCGAGGGATTCGGTGGCGCGGGCATACCGGTCTTCGGGGCTCGGCAGATCCTGGTCGCCGTAGTTCTCCTCCCCCACCGAGGAAGTCACCGCGTTCCATGCCGCGCGGCCGTTGCTGATGTGGTCGAGGGTGCCGAAGAGCCGGGCGAGGTTGTAGGGGTGGTGGAAGGTGGTGGTCACCGTGGCGATGAGGCCGACGTGCGAGGTGACGGCGCTCAGCGCGGACAGGAAGATCAACGGTTCCTGGGCGCCGATGGCGCCTTGTGCGCCGAAACTGAGCAGGTCGGCGGCGAAGAGGGCGTCGAACTTGTGTTGTTCGGCGATTTTCACGATCTCGATCGATGACGCGATCGTCGTGGCGGACGGATCGATGGCCGCCGCGTACACGCTGACCGCACCGCTGACTCCTGTGACGGTCTTCAGGGGCCGTCGTCGCCCACCAACTTTGCCCATTGCGGCGACGCTACCGGTGCGCACCGCTGTCGTAACGGGTTGCGATCAGCGAGATGTTTTCTGCCCGAGCGAAATTTGCGGGGCGGTGCCACAGAGGTGATGCGGCATGGCTTCGTACGCCGGGGCCGATCCTAGGCCTGTTCTCGCCCGTCGCCGTGGTCCTCGGCGGTGGTCCGGTCCGCGCGCGGCACCCGTACCACTCCGGTGTCGAGATCGATGTCGAACCGCGGTGTATGGGTCTGCCCGTCGCTGTCCTCGCTGCCCTCATGGTTCAGCTTCTTGCCAGGAAACAGCTCCCCGATGACGCCCATACGATCACCATACGCGCGCGCGGTATCCGACCGAGTCCGGCACGGCGCATCCCCGCCGACGGCGTTCGGTCGACGAGTGCGGACGTGATCGCCAGGCGATAGCGGTCGAACGGTTCCGTTTCGGCGCCCGAGAGACTGAGGCTCGGTTAGCATCATGTTCTGCTCCGATCGGCCGAGGACCGCGGCACGGGGAGCGCTGGGCGACCGATACAGGAATCGAACGACAGATCGGCCTACCGAATGGAATACGACGCCGACCTCGCCCAGGCTCAGGTCTTCGTGGAGTTGCTGACCCGGCAAGCCCGGACGTTGGCGCGGGACATCGAATCCACTTACCGCCACGATCCCGCCGCGCGGCACGAACTGTACGGCGAATTGTGCGTGGTGCGCCGCTATATCGACCGGCTGCACCGACGGTTCCCCGAAACCGCGGGGCCGCACGTGCGCCGGCAGCTGGCCGCCGCCCCGGGTACACGGCCGGTGCTGGGTTGAGGCGTGCCGGTCTCAGGGCCCCGGCGCGGCGGCCGTGCGCTCGGGGACGGGCACGGTGAGCATGGCGACGATCATGTCCACGATCTCCGCGGCGTCCCCGGGGTGGGCGGTGCGCACCCCTGCTTCCAGGGTGCGTTCGTAGTCGGCGATCAACGCGAACATGACGGTGGCCATGGTTTCCAGGCGTTGCCTGCGCAGCCGCCGCGGCAGGTCGGTCAGCGCGGCGTCGAGGCGGGTGGCGATGATGCGGACCGCCGCGCGGTCCGCGTCGGCGAGGCGGTGCGCGTCCGCTACGACGGGATGGGTGCGTACCACTTCCAGGAACCGGCCCAGATGGGTCACCCGGTCGTGGCCGAGCAGTTCGAGGATCGGGGTCGCGAGCATGGCGACGAGGGTGCGCACGTCGTTGGTGCGGCCGTCGGCCTCGTGGGCGGCCAGCAGCTGCATGCGCCGCTGTTCGAGCCAGTTCATCCGGCGCTCGACGATGGCCTCGATCAGTCCGGTGCGCGAATCGAAGTAGTAGTGCACGGCGGAGTTGTTGCGCTGGCCCGCGGCGGCGGCGATGTCGCGTAGCGGCACGTCGAGGCCGCGTTCGGCGATGAGGCGTTCTCCGGCGTCGAGCAAGGCGGTGCGCGATTCGTCGCTCGGCATGTACGCACTCTACTAAACAGGAGTATTGACGATGTTAAACACAGATGATTAATTAAACGGCGTGGATAATGTGGCGGTGGTCACCGGTGCCGCTTCCGGCCTCGGCGCCGCGCTGTGCCGCCTGTCGGCCGCGCGGGGCCCCGCGGTGGTGGCCGCCGACAGCGACGCCGCCGGGCTGGTCGGGCCGGTCGCCGATACCGCGATCCACACCCGGGTCGCCGACGTCTCCGACGACGACCAGATGCGCCGCTTGGTGCTCGGCGCCGTGGCCGAGCTGGGGCGCGTGGGCGGCGGCGAGCACATACCGTTGCCGCCGTGGCGGCGGCTCGTGGACGTGAACCTGTGGGGGGTGGTGTACGCGACGCGCTACGCCTATCCCCTGACGCGCGCGCAGGGCTCCGGCCACATCGTCAACATGACCTCGCCGGCCGGATCGACACCGGTGGCGCCGTCGGCCGCGTACGCGATGACCGAGCACGCGGTGGTCGGGCTCGGTACCGCGCTGCGCGTGGAAGCGCCCGCCGCCGGTGTCCGCGTGAGCGTGGCCGTGCCCGGCGGGGTCGCGACCGGCATCGCCGATTCCGGGATCGACCTGCCCGGGTACTCGTATCGCGAACCGTTGCGCCGGATGCCGATCGGGATGACCGGTTCCGAACGGGCCGCGCGGCACATCCTGCGTGGCATGCGGAAGAACCGGCCCCACATCGTGTTTCCGCACTCCCACAGGGCGGTGGTCGCCGCACACCGGTCGTGTCCCGGTCTGATGAGCCGTCTCGGAGACCGCCGATGATCGCGGGCGGCCCGATCTTCCAATTGTGCTGGGTCGTCGGTGATCTGACCTCGGCCTGCGAGACGTTCACCACCCGGTACGGAGTCGGTGCATGGTTCACCATTCCGGAGGTCCACTTCGGGCCCGATGCGGCCGAATTACGCTGGGCACCGGCCGATTACACGATCGGTGTGGCGCTCGGTTACGCGGGTGGCCAGCAGTTGGAGCTGATCGAGCCGCGTGGCGGGGAGAGCCTGTACGCCGAGCATCTCGATCGGGTCGGCCCCGGATTGCATCACGCCGCCTGGGTGCCCGAGGACTACGACGCCGCGCTCGCCGAGGCCGCCGCGGCCGGTATCGCGATCATCGCCCGCGGCCGGTTCGATGGCGTCGGGATGGAGTTCGCCTATCTCGAGGGCGGGCCGATCGGCTCGCACCTCGAACTGCTGCGGTTATCCCCGCAGATGCGAGCGCTGTTCGACCATTTGATTCCGGAAGGATTCAGCAACCCATGGCAGTAGGCGGCGGCCCAGGGCAGTCCGCGATGCCGTCGCGGCGGCACGGTCGCGCCCGCGGCAGTTCCCATCACGTCTCGGCAACCGCCCGGGACCCGCGCGGCGCGCTCGACGCGCCAGGAAGGCAGGCACCATGCGTTTCACCTACGCCGAGACGATGACCGACCCGTCGTATTACCTCGCTCTGGCCAAAGCCGCCGAGGAGGCGGGCTACACCTCCATGGCGGTCGCCGACAGCGTGGCGTACCCGAAAGAGTCCGACGCGAAATATCCCTACACCCCCGACGGGAACCGGGAGTTCCTGGAGGACAAGCCGTTCGTCGAGGCATTCGTGCTCAGCGCGGCGATGGCGGCGGTCACCACCACGCTGCGGTTCACGCCGTTCGTGCTGAAGCTGCCGATTCGCCCGCCCGTGCTGGTGGCCAAGCAGGCCGCGTCGGTGGCCGCGCTGAGCGGCAACCGGTTCGGGCTCGGTGTCGGCATCAGCCCGTGGCCGGACGATTTCGAGATCATGGGGGTGCCGTTCGACAAGCGCGGCGCGCGGATGGACGAATGCATCGACATCGTGCGCGGACTTTCGGCAGGCGGGTACTTCGAATACCACGGGCAGTTCTACGACATTCCGCCGATCAAGATCAGCCCGGTGCCGACCGAGCCGGTGCCGATCTTGATCGGCGGCCACAGCAGGCCCGCGTTGCGCCGGGCCGCGCAGCGCGGCGACGGGTGGATGCACGCCGGTGGCGACGGCGGCGAATTGGACCGGCTGCTGGGCGAATTGGACACGTTGCGCGCGGAGTACGGCACCCGCGAGGACTTCGAGGTGCACGTCATCTCGCTGGACGGTTTCACTGTCGACGGGATCAAACGTCTCGAGGACAAAGGGGTCACCGATGTGATCGTCGGCTTCCGCCTCCCCTACACCACCGAGCAGGACACCGAGCCGCTGGAGACCAAGATCGCCAACCTGTCCCGCTTCGCGGAGAAGGTCATCGCCCGGGTCAACGGGTGACGCCGGGTGCGGGTCAGGACCCGAGCGCGGCGGCAGCCGCGGCGAGGGTCCGCGCTCGGTAGCCCGCGCCGAACAGCGCGACGTGCACCAGCAGCGGATGCAGCTGGTGCAGCGGCGTGCGGGTGCGCCATCCGTCGGCCAGCGGGTGGGTTTCGTGGTAGGCGGCGCGGATACGGTCCAGGTGTGGAGCGCCGAAGAGGGCGAGCATGGCCAGATCGGTCTCGCGGTGGCCCGCGTGCGCGGCGGGGTCGACGAGCATCGCCCGTTCCCGCGTCCACACGATGTTGCCCGACCACAGGTCGCCGTGGATGCGGATCGGTGGTTCGGCGGGGCCGGCCAGCTCATCGATGCGATCGATGACGCGTTCGATCAGGCGGGTACCGTCGGCGCCGAGTGCCGCCGCCGCCCGAGCGAGGTAGGGCGCGAGGCGCTGCTCGGCGTACCACCGCGACCACGGGCCGTCGGTCGGAGTGTTGGGCAGTGGCAGGCTCGCGATCCAGCCTTCCCACGGGGCCCCGAACAGCTCGGCGCGGGCGGCGTGCAGCGCGGCCAGTTCACGGCCGAATCGCTCGGCGGCCGCGGGGGTGGGTCCGGTCTCCTCCAGCCAGGGCAGCACCAGTGTCCGGTCGTCGGCGGCCAGGACCTGCGGCAGCAAGGCCCCGGCCGGGTCGGGCGCGGTGGCGCGCAGCCAGGACAGGCCTGCCGCTTCGGCCGCGAAGACGGATGTCGGCTCGGGCGATGCCTTCACGAAAATGGTTCTGCCGTCGGCTGTTTCGGCGCGGTGCAGCGTCCATGCGTGGCCGGCGCCGAGATCGGTGACGGCGCGGACGGGCACGTCCAGCAGGGCGGACAGCTGGGCCGCGCGGCTCACCGGGTGCCCGCGGTGAGCCGTTTCATGGTGTCCTCGTCGGCGGGGAAGAACGACTCGATGGCCAGTTCGGCGACGGTGACGTTCATCGGGGTGCCGAACACCGTCGTGACGCTGAGGAACGACAACTCGTCGCCGTCGTGCTCGATCCGCAGCGGGACCACCGCCTGGTCTGGTTCGGGCACGGTGAGCTCTACTTCGCCACCGGGGTAGGACCGCAGCTCCTCGAGCAGGTCGGCCAGGTCCCTGGCGCCGGTGACCTCTACTTGGCGCGCGAGACGGGCGAGGATGTGGCCGCGCCATTCGGCGAGGTTGCGGATGCGGCCGGCCATGCCGTCGGGGTGCAGGCTCAGCCGCAGCGCGTTCACCGGCGGTTTCGTCAGTGCCGGATCGATGTCCGCGATGAGCACGGCCACGCCGCTGTTGGCGTCGATCATGGTCCAGTTCTGATCGATGGCCAGCGCGGGGTAGGGCTCGTGGCCCGCGAGGATCTGGCGCATGGCGCCGCGGACGGCGTTCATGGCCGGAGTGTCCAGACCGGGCTGCGCGTAGGCGGGCGCGTAGCCCGCGGCCAGCAGGACGCGGTTGCGTTCGCGCAACGGGATCTCCAGATGCTCGGACAGGTGCACGATCATGGTGCGGCTCGGGGTGGCGCGCCCGGTTTCGATGAAGCTCAGGTGCCGCGCCGAGGTGTCGGCCCGTCCGGCCAGCTCCAGCTGGCTCAGCCTGCGTTCCAGGCGCCAATGTCGCAGCAGGTCACCTGCCGTTGGGGTAGTCACGCCCCGATCCTACGAACGGCAGGCCGTCGCGGCCATTACCTCTCGGGTAAGGGGCGCCGATACCTGCGGCGTCCTGGTCGTTCCGCCGGCCGTGCCCGCGCGGGAACACGAATGTCCGGCCGGAAGCGTGTGCTCCGGCCGGAACTCGGGCGGTGTCAGGCCATTTCGGGGACGCGCAGATGCGCGAACGCCAGCTCGAACTCCCCCACCTCGAGCACGTTGGCGCCGACCCGGTGAGTCGCCACGCTCCTGATCCGATTGCTGTGCTCGCGGGTGGCCTCCATCGCCTCGCGAGTCGCCCACACCATCGCGCCCACCGCTCGGCCGCTGTCCCGGTCGACGAACAGGCTGGCGCTGCAGAATCCGTCGAGCGTCTCGATCTGCGGCAGCACTTCCATCCGGAACGTGTCGATCAGGCGCTCGACCTGCCCCGGGTCGACCTGCACCCAACTGCACCTGGCGCAGGCGGCGTCGCCGGCGGGACGGTCGCGGTGCATCGCCGCGATCTCCCATTCCTCGACGCGCTCCACGCTGCCGCCGAGTCGGCGGGCCAGGCCGTCGCGCAGTTGCTGGGCCCGTCCTCTGCTGGCCTGCAATGCCTCCTGCGATTCCCACGAGGTCGTAGCGATGCAACGTCCCGTCGACCGGTTCACCAGCAACGACATGCCGACCCACCCCTGCAGCTCCGGCAGATTCGACATCACTTCATCGCGGAGGTATGCGATCCCGTCGTCCATCGATGACGGCTGGGCCGCGATTGTGCTGGAACGTGCGTACACGGGCCACCTCCCGACTGCTCAGGGCGGCGCCCCGGTGGCGCCACCGGACATACTCACCTTCCTCCAGCCCACGCCCACACGCAATGCCTCTGCTACCGCTCGGCTACCCCGACGCCGTGGTGTCCGGTGGCCAGGCGCACCAAGGCCGCACGCAGGTCCGGGCGGGTCCGCGACGCGGTCAGCTCCGCGAGCGCGATATCGGCGATCGCGGCCACGATCAGCGTGGCGACCGGTTCCGGGTCGTCCCACCCGGCGGCGGCGAGATCGTCCGTGATGATCAGCGCGGCTTGCCGATTGCGCGCGGCGACCTGCTCACCGAGGCCCGCTTCGGAGCGCGCCTGGATCAGCAGCGCTTTCGTCGCGGGCTGGGCCAGGCAGCCGTCGAGGTAGGCGTGCATACCCGTGGTCAGCCGCTCGATGCCCGGCGCCGTGCCGGAGATGGTGTCCAGTACCTGGGCGAACAGATCCTCGTGAAAAGCGTGGTGCAGCGCTCTGATGTAGTCGCTGCGGCTGGACCAGTGCTGATAGAAGCTGCCTTTGGCCATGTTCGCCTGCGCGACGATCGCGTTCACCGACAGTTTGGCCAGGTCCGCCTCCCCCAGCAGGGTGTGGCCCGCGTGCAGCAGTGCCTTGCGGCCCGGCTCGGCCGACCTCACGACCCGGCCACCGGGGTGAGCGGTCCGACGATCGGCGCGACCACCGGGCACTCCGCAGGCCGGGCGTGCTCGGGATCCAGCGCGTTGAGCACTTCGCGCACCGCGACCGGATCGGAGGTGAGCCCGTAGTGTTCTGAGTAGTCGGTGGCGCACACGTCCTGCAGCACGATGTTGCGGGCGTTCGGCCCGTCGAGCATGCCGGTGGTGTAGGGCGTGGCGATCTCGTCGTAGCGGCTGACGATGGCGACGAACTGCACGCCGGGCACCAGCCGGGCGTCCGCTTTCAACTCCCGCAGAAACGGCGAGTCCGGCGACATCTGGCAGGGGCCGCAGTCGGCGATGGCATCCGCGGTGCCCGGCAGATCCCGCAGGGGCTTCGCCGCGGTGTCGGCGCCGCTGAGCGTCGAGCCGTGATAAGGAGCGCCCAGCCCGATGTGGCGTGCGACCTTTCCGGCGCCGCCGAGGTGGTGGAAGTAGTAGAACGGCACCGCACCGCCCATCGAATGCCCTACGACATCGACCTTCGCCGCGCCGGTGGCGGAAAGGACGCGGTCGATGAACGCTCCGATCTGGCGGGCGCTCTCGGGGACCGGCGCCACCGCGCCCAGCGCCGGACCGAACGCACCGGTGCCGTAGGTGGTGGTGTACACGCAGTAGCCGGCGGCCGCCAGCAACGGCGACAGGGTCTGCCAGCTCACCGTCTCGTTGCCCAGGCCGTGCAGCAACACCACGGGATTCGGATGTGCGGCCCCCGGGCGGCAGGTCCAATCGTTGGCTCCAGGCGGAGCGGCCCCCGGCGCCGCCAGCTGCGCGGCCAACCCCGCCAGATAGCTGTAGGGAACGCTCGCGGGCTCCTGCGCCCCGGCGACGGCCGCGGCTCCCAGGAGGCACACCGCGGCGGTGGCCGTCGATGCGGCAAATCGAAGCAAGGTTCGCACTTGCTACTCCTTCACTGAACACGCATGACCGACCGGTCGGTCATAGCGTACAGGTGGGGCAGCCTGGCGGGAAGGGCCAGCGCAACGCCCGATCGACCGGCCTGCACCCGCGCGGCGTGATGCCGTCGACCCCCGTCGCGGCTTGCGCGCCACGGCATGATCGATCTGCCGTAGCCTGGGGCGGTGACCGATCCGGTGAAACTCGAGGATTCCGAATCGCTGCGCTTGGCGCGTCTATTCCTCGGCCGCACAGTGGATCTGGTCATCGACCGCCCATACGGCAGTCACCACCCGCGATGCGGATTCCGCTATCTCGTCAACTACGGATACGTTCCGCTCACCCGCGCCCCCGACGGACAAGAACTCGACGGGTACTTCCTCGGACCGTCCGAACCGCTGGCCTTCGCCCGCGGACGCTGCGTGGGGATCATCCACCGGTTCTACGACGATGACGACAAGCTGCTCGTCGTCGCGGACGGTAGCCCCGCGCTCGACGACGCGGCGATCGCCGACGCCGTCGAGTTCCAGGAGACCGCCGGTCACTACGTGATCATCGGCAGGTGACCGGCGGGCCCTCTCGATTGGGCACGCGGATACCGGGTAGGCCCCTGCCATGGAACTGTTGGTGATTCTCGGACTCGCGGTGCTGGTCGGCGCGGTGATCCTGTATCGCAAGAGGTCCGGCAAACGGCCCCACGCACCCGAGGCACCCGGAAACGACGGCGAGTAGGGAGCGGCTATGAACGCAATGGACCCCGACCCCGCGAAAACTCCCGACCTGGAACCCGGCGGCGGAGTGTCGCCCGGCGCCACACCACCGGATACCCCGCAGACGTCCGGTCTGTCCGCGCCGGAGCCGAGCACCCGACACCACTTCCCGGTCACCGGCGTGATGGCGATGCTCATCGGGGCGCTGGTGATCCTGCTGTTCGTCGCCGTCGCGGTCGGGCTCGTGGTGACGATGCTGTGACCCGCCGCCACCGGCGGTCGGCCGATCCGGGAGATCGGCCGACCGCGGGGCTATCGTGCGCCGAGAGTCACAGGATCGGCCTGCCGCCGGTGACGGCGATCCGAGCGCCGGAGACATAGCTGCCGTCGTCGGAGGCCAGCAAGACGTAGGTGGGCGCCAGTTCGGCCGGTTGACCGGCGCGGCCCAGCGGGGTGTCGTCCCCGAAGTGCGTGACCTTCTCGACCGGCATGGTGGACGGGATCAACGGAGTCCAGATCGGTCCCGGCGCAACGCTGTTGACCCGGATCCCGCGCTCACCCAGTAGCTGCGCCAGGCTGGCGGAGAAGTTCGCGATGGCGGCTTTGGTCGCCGCGTACGGAGCAAGGGTGGGCGAGGGCATGTCGGAATTCACCGACGAGCTGCCGATGATCGACGACCCCGGCTGCATGTGCGGCAGCGCCGCCTTCACCAGGTAGAAGTAGGCGTTGATGTTCAGCTTGACGGTGTGCTCGAACTCCTCGTCGCTGATCTCTTCCAGGGTCTCGTGCGTCATCTGGAACGCCGCGTTGCTCACCAGGACGTCGATCTTGCCGAATTCCCGCACCGCTCGGTCGATGACGGCGCGGCAGTGGGCGGCCTCGGACAGGTCGCCGGGCACGAGCACGGCTTTGCGTCCGGCCTGCGTCACCAGATCGGCGACTTCCTTCGCGTCCTCGTCCTCGTTGAGGTAGGAGATCAGGACGTCCGCGCCTTCGCGCGCGTACGCGATCGCCACCGCCCGCCCGATGCCGCTGTCCGCGCCGGTGATGACGGCGGCCTTGCCGGTCAGTTTGCCGGAACCGCGGTAGCTGTCCTCACCGCAATCCGGTACCGGAGTCATCTTGGCCTGGATACCCGGGAATTGCTGCTGCTGCTCGGGAAACCCCATGTCGGTCCTCCTTCTGGCGTTCGGGGCTGGGGGTGGTTCAGCTGTCGTGCTGCCTGCGCCAGTCGCGCACCGCGTCGCGGGCCCGGTCGAACAGCGCCAGCGGCGGGCCTGCCGCCAGGTTCGCGAGCGCGGACTCCCCCGCGTGCGGGTGCGGCCGGGTGGGCGCCACGGCCTCGGCGGCCCGCAGCGACCCGGCCATCCGCTGGAGCTGGCTGCTGGAGAACTGCGCGCGCAGCAGGGCGAATTCCTCGGCCTCCTCGTGCGCGGCGTGCTCGTCCACCGCGTCGGCGAATTCGGCGAGCCGGGCATCGAACTCGGGATGGTCCACCCCGAGGTCATAGAGGTCGGCGAGCGCGCGTTTGGCCGCGTTCTCCTCCTCCAGCCGCGGTTGCACGATGTCGGCGTCGGCGCCGAAACGGGCCCGTCCGGCGACCGGATGCACGACCTCCTCCTCCGCGCTCTCGTGCACGGCCAGCAACCGCACCAACTCGGTGAACAGGTCCTGTTTCGCGTCGTTACCCGACTTCAGTCGCGCCAGCAGCGTGCGGATCTCCTCGTGCTGGGCGGTGAGCAGGTCGACGACATCCTGGTCGGTCATCGCAACACTCGTTTCTGTCGCTGTGGAATGCGTTCGTGGGCTTGGGTTTTCGTTCCCTGGGCGACCGGCCGCCGCGCGGACCGGGGATGATGTGCCGGTGGCGAGGTCCGTCGCCCGGCGGGTACCCGGGCGGACGGACGCCAATCAGCGCGCCGCTGCTACTCCGCTTCCGGTGGGGGCAGCAGCCGCGGAACCAGCACCGCGGCGACGGTGGCGGTGGTCGCGCAGGTGGTCGCGATTCCCCAGCCGACCGGATCCAGCGGGCGGCAACCGAAGTAGCCGCACAGTCCCGGCGTCATCACGACCGCGCCGAGCACCGCACCGCTGGCGGCCGTGGTGAGCCACACCAACGGGCTGCGGTAGCCGGAGACCAGCGTCTGACCCAGCTGTGTGCCGATGAGCGCGACCAGGCCGATGGTGGCGGCGCGGCGCTGCGTGCCGGTCATCCGGCCGAGGGTCCAGGCGACCGAGGCGCTGGTGGCCGTGGCCACGCCGCGCACGCCGAGCGTGTGCAGCAGATCTGGGCCCAGGCGTGCGGGCGGCAGTTCGGCCAGCCGCTCCGCGGCGCGCTGCGCTTGGGCCTGCGGGTCGTCGGTGTCGTCGGGATCGACCGCGTCCCGTTCCCGCGACACCGCCAGCGCCATGGCGGGGAACATGTCGGTGAGCATGTTCACCAGCAGGAATTGCCGGGTGCCCAGCGGCGCCTGGCCGCTGACGGCGGTGCCGTACAGCGTGAATGCGACCTCGCCCGCGTTGCCGCCGACCAGCACGCCGACGGCGTCGGTGACCCGCTGCCACATGCCGCGGCCTTCGACGAGGGCGTGCAGCAGCACCAGCGGGTCGGGATGGGTGAGCACCATGTCGGCGGCGTTGCGTGCGGCGACCGAACCCTGTGCGGCCAAACCGATTCCGACGTCGGCGGTGCGGATGGCTGCGGCGTCGTTGCTGCCGTCGCCGGTCATCCCGACCACGTGTCCCGCGCGGCGCAGCGCCGCCACGATGCGCACCTTGTGTTCCGGGCTGACGCGGGCGAACACCGTGCTCTGTTCGATCAGTTCCGCACGCGCGGTCTCGTCCAGACCGTCGAGATCCGCGCCGGTCACCACCTTCCCCGCCTCGATGCCGAGCTGGCGGGCCACCGCCGCCGCGGTCACCGGGTGGTCGCCGGTGATCATGCGGACGCTGATTCCGTTGCGCTGCAACGCGGTGACCAGCGGGACCGCCTGCGGGCGCGGCGTGTCGGCGAGGCCGATGAAGCCGAGCAGAGTCAGTTCGGCGACCGCCGCCTCGACGTCGTCGGGTTCGGTCGGCAGGTCGCGCCGGGCCACCACCAGCACCCGCAGGCCCTGCTCGGCCAGATGGCGAACCACCTGTTCGGCGCGTTGGCGCAGGCGGTCGTCGAAGGGATGGTCGGTCTCATCGATCCGTACGCCGGTGCAGCGCGAGAGCACCACTTCGGGCGCGCCCTTCACGATCAGCCGTAGTTTGCGGGAGGTGTGGCCGAGGGTGGCGGCGTAGCCGCGGTTGGATTCGAACGGGATCTCCTCGATCGCGTCCCAGCGGCGGGGGTCGTCGCCGAGCGCCTCGGCCGCGGCCTCGACCACCGCGCGGTCGGTGGCGTGCACGATCGGGCCCTCGGCGGGATCGGGGCAGGCTCGGGCCGCGGCCCGCAGCAGGCGGCGCGCGTGCTCGGAGTCGGCGTCGGGGGACCACTGCTCGTCGAGGTCGGCGAGTGTGGTCAGGCGCAGCCGCCCCTCGGTGAGGGTGCCGGTCTTGTCGAAGCACAGGGTGTCCACCCGGCCCAGTGCCTCGACGGTGCGGCTGGCGCGCACCAGCACGCCGTGTCGCGACAGCCTGCGGGCGGCGGCGAGCTGAGCGACCGTGGCCACCAGCGGCAGTCCTTCGGGGACCGCGGCGACCGCGACCGCCACGCCGTCGGCGATCGCGGTGCGCAGCGGCCTTCCGCGTAGCATGCCCAGTCCGGTCACGATGCCGCCGCCGCTGAGCGTCAACGGCAGGGCCCGGTCGGTCAGGCGGCGCAATTGCGCTTGCACACCGGCCTTTTCCGGCGGGATGGCCCCGGCGGCGGCGCGGCCGGCCTGGGTGTCGGGACCGACGGCCACGACGATCGCTCGTCCGGTGCCGTTGACCACGGTGCTGCCTTCGAAGACCATGCAGGCGCGCTCGGCCAGCGGCCGGCCCGGGGTCGCCGCGACCTGTTTCTCGACGGTGATCGATTCGCCGGTGAGGCCGGATTCGTCCACTTCCAGATCGTCCACGCGCAGCAGCCGGGCATCGGCGGGGACCACTTCCCCGGCCCGCAGCACGATCACGTCGCCGAGTGCGAGGACGTCGGCGGGCACCAGGTACTCGTGCGGTTCGGCGGTGTCGAGGTCGGCGCGGTCGATCACGCGGGCGTTGAGCTGCTCGCCCTCGAACAGGCGGAACAGCGCGTTTTCCGCGCGCTGGCGCTGCCAGGCGGAGACCAGCGCGTTGACGCCGAGCACCGACGACAGCAGCACCGCGTCCGACGGCGCGCCGAGCACCGCGGTGGCGACCGCGCCGACCCCGAGGATCGGGGTGAGCGGATCGGAGAGTTCCCGGCGCAACTGACCGGCGAACGACGCCGCCGACGCGATGACGCTCACGCCGGGGATGCGGGCGACCGTGCCGGGCCGGGTGCGCTCGGGCACCGCGGGCGGCTGCGGCAACCGGCTCAGCACCTCTTCGGGTTCGAGGGCGTGCCAGGGCAGCAACGGTGCGAGCGTGGCCGGTGGGGCGGTGCGCGCCGAACGCCATCCGGTGTAGGCGCCGGTGAGCAAACCGGTGGAGTGGGCGGCGGTCATGGGCGAGGACCGGCCCGCGCTGTCCGGGGCGACCGCCAGCAGCAGAGCGCCCAACGCCGCGCCGGACAGGGCCAGTGAGCGGCCGCGTTCGCTCACCTGACGGGCCGGAGCGACGGTGGCGAGGACCCGGTCGGCCTGAGCGAGGTCGCGACAGACCGCGTCGGCGGTCCACGGCACCTGCAGCGCGTTGTCCTCCCGCACGGCCAGACCGATCGCGACGTCGGCGTGTGCCAGCGCCTTGTGCGCTCGGGGACTCAACACGGCGACGACGTGACCGTCCTGCTGCAGAGCGCGCACCAGCCCGCTCATCGACCTGGACGGGGAGACGAATTCGTCCGCCATGGACCGCAACTCGGCGGCGTCGGCGCTCGCGGCGAGCGTCACGCGCAGGCCCGCGCTGCGCGCCCGGCCCAGCAGCGCGTATGCCCGCGGGTCGAGTTCCCGGCCGACCAGGACCCGCCCGACCGGTGTTCCGTTGTCATGAAGTTCGCGCCACACGGGGCGGCGCGTCACACCGTGGTCGGGTTTTCCGGTCGCGGGATGCACCAATCTGCGGTGGCCGCCGGCCGACAGGTAGCGGCCGGTGTGGTCGGGCTGCGCGTCGTCGCGGCTCTCCGCGGTCTCGTGCTCCCACAGCAGCCGCTGGCTCGCGCTCCATACCTCGGCGACCGACCATCTCGGGTCGCTCGCTTCGGCCTCGAGGACCAGACGCCGTGTGGTCAGCAGCGATTCTCCATCGATGACCAGCGCCGACAATCGGTCCAGCCGCCGCCACACCCGCGGGTGCAGCGTCAGCACACCCGCCCGGCCCAGCATCGTGGAGACCAGCGCGCCGTAGGCCTCGCGACTGGCCCGCGCCGCCTTGGGGGCTCCGAGTTCCAGCACGTCGGCCGCGCCGAACAGGCCACGCCCGCCGAGGACCGAGGTGACCGCGCCCGCCAGCGCACCCGCGGCCGTTTCGTCGGCAACCCGTTCGATCGGGCCCTGCGGCATCTCGACCACACGGTCGGGCGGGGTCAGCGGGTCGCGCACTTCCGCTGGGCGGCGGTCGATCTCGGTCTCCCAGTTCTGCCATTGCACGTAGCGGGTGAGCGATTCGGTCAGCGTTAAACCGCGGTGCACCGCATCGATCACCAGATTCGCCGTGCCCGCCGCCGCGCTGTTGCCCAGAGCGTTGCCGATCGCGTTCGCCGTGGTCAGCACCAGGTCGGTCCGTGGACGGCCGAGCTGATCCTCGAGCCGTTTGCGGAGGCGGGGCTGGGTGTCGACGAAGGCGGCCGCGCCGCGCAACACACGGGCGGGTCCGCGCAACGGCAGCACGGCGTTCATGGCGGACAACCCGATCGCGCACACGTCGCCCGCGACCTGGATCCCGGCCGCCAGCAGCGGTTCCCGGTCCCCCGGGTGCTCGGAGCCGCGACTCCAGTCCAGATCGCCGACCGCGGTGTCGGTCTCGACGGCTTCGATGGCCGACACCAGGGCGGGCAGGTCGGCCGCACCGTGCTCGAGAGCGGCCACGATGCGGCCGGTCACCGCGTTCACCCGCCACCATCGCACATCGCGGCGGCGGTCCAGCGTCCGGTGCAGCGCCTCGGTGATGTCTCCGCTCCTGCCGGAGTCCAGGCCGCGCACCTCGACGGTGGCCCGGTCCTCGTTGAGCGCCACCCGGCGGCGAGAGCGCAGCGCGTGCGGGTCGATCAGCGCGGCCAATTCGTCGCGCAACCCCTCGTTACTGCCCACATTCAGTAGCGACACGCCTGCCCGTGCGCCCGCTGCCACCGCCTGCACCGGCGCCTGCGCCGCCTTCATTCCCACATCGACGGCCTTCTCCACGCTCGCGCGTGCCATCTCCGCCGCAACGGAGGTCGGCGCCTCGAGCCACCACGGTGAGCCGACTCCGCGTAGTAAGAAGCTCATACACGGCAGCTACCCAGGCAAGCACAGAGCAAACCGTCCGCGACCGCGGTGCGGGCACCGCGGCCGGGTCCGGTGCGGACCCGCTCCGCCGGTCAGTTCGCGGTCGGGTCGAGCACGATCTTCACCGCGCCGTCGGTCTTCTGCTGGAAGGTGGCGTAGGCCTGCGCCGCATCGGTCAGCGGGAGGCGGTGGGTGGCGAAAGTGTCCACGCCCAGCGGGTCGCCGTCGCGCAGCAGCGGCATGATGTCGTCGACCCACCGTTTGACGTTCGCCTGGCCCATCCGCAGCTGGATCTGCTTGTCGAACAACACTCGCATCGGCAGTGGGTCGAGCATGCCGCCGTAGACGCCGATCACCGAGATGGTGCCGCCGCGACGGACGATGTCGATGGCGGAGTTCAGCGCCGCGAGCCGGTCGACGCCCGCGGTGTCCATCACCTTCTGGGCCACGAAATCGGGCAGGAACGCCGCCGAACGCTGGGCCATCGACGCGATCGGCGACCCGTGGGCTTCCATCCCCACCGCGTCGATCACCGAGTCGGTGCCCCGGCCGTCGGTCCAGCCGCGGATGATGTCGCCGAGCGGCTCGTCGACGGCGTCGAGGTCGATCACTTCCATGCCGCGCTCGGCCACCCGCGCCAGCCGCTCGGGTACCCGGTCGACACCGATGACGCGATAGCCGCGATGCGCGGCCACTCGGCAGGCCATGTCCCCGATCGGGCCGAGACCCAGTACGGTCACCGATCCGCCGTCGGGCACCCCGGCGTATTCCACGGCCTGCCACGCGGTGGGCAGCACGTCCGACAGGTACAGGAAGCGGTCGTCGGCCGGTCCGTCGGGCACGGTGATGTGGGTGGCGTCCGCGTGCGGCACCCGCAGATACTCGGCTTGGCCGCCTGGCACCTGCCCGTAGAGTTTCGAGTAGCCGAACAGGGCGGCGCCGCAGCCGTATCGGCGGACCTGCGTCGTCTCGCACTGGGTGGGCAGCCCGGCCCGGCACATGTAGCAGGCGCCGCAGCTGATCTGGAACGGGATGACCACGCGGTCACCGCGTTCCAGCCCGGTGACGGCCGAACCGGTCTCCACCACACGTCCCATGGGTTCGTGGCCGAGGACGTCGCCGTCGCTCATGTAGGCGCCGAGCACTTCGTACAGGTGCAGGTCGGATCCACAGATGCCGGTGGAGGTGACCTCGATGATCGCGTCCGTCGGGGCCTCGATCCGAGGATCGGGCACCGTCTCCACGGCGATTTTGTGCCGGCCTTGCCAGGTCACTGCCTTCATACGCGCGGCTCCTCCGTCGGGGTCGGTACTTGTTCCCGTCCTACCCGCACGCCTTTGCCCGAAACGACCGCGCCGGGGTTTGCCGGGGCAACACCGCAGGCCACGGGGTCGGTGTGCGGTGGGTACGCCGGATGTGTGCCGCCGGGGATTCGGGGTAGGCGGTAGCCGTGGACCAATCACGAGCTCCCCTGCTGGAAGCCCTCGCCGACTATCACCGGCTGGGCCGGTACGGCTTCACGCCCCCTGGGCATCGGCAAGGGCGCGGAACCGACGAACGCGTCTTGGACGTGATCGGCCGCGACGCCTTCGGCTCCGATGTCCTGGCCACCGCCGGGCTCGACGACCGGCTCTCGCGCGGTGGCTATCTGTCGCGCGCTGAAGCGCTCATGGCCGACGCGGTGCGGGCGGAATCGGCGTTCTTCTCCACCTGCGGCAGTTCGCTGTCGGTGAAGGCGGCCATGATGACGGTGGCGGGCGGCCACGAGGGCGGCCTGCTGGTGGCGCGCGACAGCCACAAATCGGTGGTCGCCGGGCTGATCTTCTCCGGTGTCCAGCCGCACTGGATCACCCCGCGCTGGGACGCCGAACAGCATTTCTCCCACCCGCCCTCGCCGCGGCAGGTGTCCGAGGCGTGGGAGGAACACCCCGACGCCGCGGGCGCGCTGATCGTGAGCCCGAGTCCCTACGGCACCTGCGCGGACATCGCCGGCATCGCCGAGGTGTGTCACGAGCGCGGCAAGCCGCTCATCGTCGATGAGGCGTGGGGCGCGCATCTGCCGTTCCACGACGACCTGCCGACGTGGGCGATGGACGCCGGGGCGGACCTGTGTGTGGTCAGCGTGCACAAGATGGGCGCCGGTTTCGAGCAGGGCTCGGTCTTCCACGTCCAAGGCGATCTGGTCGACACGATCAGGCTCAGCGAATGCGCCGACCTGCTGATGACCACCAGCCCGAACGTGCTGATCTACGCCGCGCTGGACGGCTGGCGCAGGCAGATGGTCGAGCGGGGACAGGAACTGCTCGGTTCCGCGCTGCGCCTGGCCGAACAGGCCAGGCGCCGGCTCGCCGAGATCCCCGGCATCAGGGTGCTGGAAGACGAACTACTCGGTGTCGAAGCCTCCCACGACCTCGACCGGTTGCAGGTCCTCATGGACGTGTCCGGAACCGGGGCCAGTGGTTATCAGGCCGCTGATTGGCTGCGCGAGCACCGCCGCATCGACATGGGATTGACCGATCACCGCCGGTTGCTCGCCACGCTGTCGCTCGCCGACGACAAGGACACCATCGATGGCCTGGTCGACGGCATCGCCGCGTGGCGCGAGCAACTGAGCGATCCGCGGCCGCCGCGCATCCAGTTGCCCTCGCCCGAGGACCTGCAACTGGAATCGGTGATGCTGCCGCGCGACGCGTTCTTCGGCCCGGTGGAAACAGTGGACGCGCGCGACGCCGTCGGCCGGATCGCCGGCGAACAGCTCACGCCCTATCCGCCGGGCATTCCGGTGGTCATACCCGGCGAGCGTATCGACGCCGCCGTCGTCGACTACCTGCGCACCGGGCTCGACGCGGGCATGAACGTCCCCGACGCGGCCGACTCCCGGCTGCGCACGATCCGCGTCGTCGCCCGCGAGCGAACCGAAACGTAGGAGGTTTCCTTCATGGCCGGACCGACCGCGCTCGCCTTGGTGTGCACGCTGAAGAAGTCCCCCGCCGAATCCAGCAGTGATGTCATCGCCCGGCAGGTCCTCGACGAGCTGGCCGAACACGACGTGCAGGGCACGGTGCTGCGGCTGGTCGACTACGAGGTGCTCCCCGGAGTGACCGCCGACGAAGGCCCCGGCGACCAGTGGCCGTCCATCCGCGAACGGATCGCGGCGGCCGACATCCTGTTGGTGTCGACCCCGACGTGGGTCGGGCACATGTCGTCGGTGGCGCAGCGGATGCTGGAGCGATTGGACGCCGAACTGTCCGAAACCGACGACGCGGGTCGCCCCGCGATGGTCGGCAAGGTGGCCACGGTCGCGGTCGTCGGCAACGAGGACGGCGCGCACAAGATCGTCGCCGACCTGTATCAAGGGCTCAACGACATCGGATTCACCATCCCGGCACAGGGGTGCACGTACTGGAACGATCAGGCCATGGGCAGCACCGACTATCAGGACCTCGACTCGGTGCCGAAGGCGGTGGCGTCGGCGACCGCGGCGCTGGCCAGGAACGCCGCGCACCTGGCCCGGGTACTCGGCGCCCAGCAGTACCCGCCCGCTGAATGATTCCCACGCCCCTCGCGCCGACACCACCCCCGGTGGGGGCGCGACCGTTGTCGCACGAGCACAACACAAAAAAACAGTCCAAGTTTTTCCAAAGAAG